>VAXX01000232.1:0-8527 GCA_005885115.1 Actinomycetota bacterium
CGCGATCTCCCGGTTGGACATGCCCTGCGCGACAAGGTCGGCGACCTCGCGTTCGCGCCGGGTCAGCGGTACCCCGGCCGGCTCGGACCCGACCACCGGTTCGCGGGCCGGTACGGTGCCGGACGCGAACGCGACGGCCTCGTCCAGGCCCATCCGCCGGCCGTCCTCGAACGCCGCCGTGAACCGCTCCTGGCCGCACCGTGACCGGATCGTCTCGATCGGCGTCTCGCGGCCGCGCCAGTAGCGGCGTCGGGCGTCCGCGTCCAGCCCCGCCGACAGGCCGATCTCGAAGCTCCCACCGATCAGGCGGGCGGCCCGTTCGTCGTCGCCCGAACTGGCGGCTGCGTCGGCGAGATCGTCGAGCGCGGCGACGCTGCCGGAGACGTCGCCGATCTCGTTATGCAGGCTCAGCGCCTCCCGCGCGTACGCCTCCGCCTCCTCCGGCGCGCCCTGGTGGGCCGCCACGACACCCGACGCGTGCAGGCTGTACGCCAGCCACCACCGGTCACCGCGCTCCCGGCAGTGCTGCTGCGCCCGGGTACACAGCCGCTGCGCGCCGGCCGGGTCGCCGTGGTGCAACGTGGTCAGGGCGAGGGTGGTCAGCGTCATCGCGGCGGTGAGCGCCTCGGTAGCGGACCCGGCCAACCCGGCCGCGGCCTCCTCGAGCAGGGCGTGTGCGCGCGCGAGGTCGCCGCCCAGCATGAGGACCGCGGCGCCCGCCTCGTAGCTCGCGGTCGCGAGGAGTAGCGGATCGCCGAGCGTACGCGCCAGGCGCAGGTTCTCCGCGGTGCACTCGGCGGCGGCCGCGTGGTCGGCCTGGGTGATCAGGACCCGGCTGCGGGCGGACAGCGCGCGGACCCGGGCCGCGGTCGGGCGGGAGTCGGCGGCGAGCAACCTGTCCAGCCAGTGCCGGCCCTCACTGAGGGCGCCGCATCCGGTCCAGTAGTACCGCAGCGCGGCGGCAGCTCGGCGCGCATCCGGCCGGCCCACGAGACCTGATCGGGGCCGAACCATTCGGCGTCGAACCGTTCGGCGAGCCCCCGGTACCAGTCGCGATGCCGGCGACGCACGAGCCCCATGCCCGGGTCGGTGGTATCCAGCCGGGCGTACCCGTACTCGCGCACGCTCTCCAGCAGCCGGTACGGCACCGGGCCCGGCGCGTCGTCGCGCAGTACCACGGACTTGTCCACCAGGCCGACGAGGGCCTCCAGCACCGCGTCACCGGACAGGTCGTCGCCGCCGCACACCGCCGTCGCCGCGTCCAGGCAGAAGCTGCCGGGGAAGACCGACAGCCGTGCCCACAGCTCCCGCTCCGCCACCGAGCACAGCTCGAAGCTCCAGGCGAAGGTGTCCCACAACCGCCGGTGGTGTGCCTGAGCCGCGTGCCTGGCCTCCAGCACCGCGAACCGGTCGGTGAGCCGGGCGGCGAGCTGCTCCACGGTCAGCGTCCGCAGCCGGGCCGCCGCCAGCTCGATCGCGAGCGGAAGGCCGTCGAGGCGGCGGCAGATCTCCACGACGTACGGCTCGTTGCCGGTACCCACGCCGAAGCCGGGCGCCACCGCCACGGCGCGCTCGGCGAACAGGGCGACCGCCGGATAGGAGCGGGCTGTCCCCTTCGCTGTGGAACCGGGGACGGCCAGCGGGAGCACCGGGAAGACCACCTCGCCGAGGACGCCCAGCGGCTGCCGGCTGGTACACAGGATCCGCAGCCCGGGACAGGCCGGAAGCAGCGCCATGAGCAGCCGGGCGCAGCCGGCGAGCACATGCTCGCAGTTGTCCACGATCAGCAGCAGCGTGCGGTCGGCCAGGTAGTCCACGACGTGGCTGACCGGCGGCAGGTCGGAGCCGGAGCGCAGGCCCAGCACCTCCAGGACGGCATACCCGATGAGGTCGTCCTCGGCCACCGAGCCCAGCTCCACGTGCCAGACGCCGTCGGGGTATACGCGGCGCAGCTCGTGACCGAGGCGTACGGCCAGCCGGGTCTTGCCGGCGCCACCGACCCCGGTGAGGGTGACCAGCCGGGCTGTGGCGAGCGCCGCGCGGACCGCCCGGAGTTCGGCGCCGCGCCCGATGAAGCTGGTCAGCTCGGCCGGCAGGCGTCCGCGCGTCCGAGGTTCCCGTCGGCTCCCTGCCACGCCTCCCGCCTTCCGTCCGGCTCGGCTCCCGCGTTGCCTGTCTGCCAAGCTTCCTCCATCGGCGCGGAGTCGACATCGTCCGGTCGGGCGCACGGGATGCGGGCAGCGGGTCGTCTCACTCGGCCGGCGGTGGCAGCTCGCCGCCCTCCACCGCCGGCTGGATCAGGCCCCCGGCGCGGGCCCGGTTGACCGCGTCCAGCCGGGAGACCGCGCCGAGCTTGGCGTAGATGTTGGTGAGATGGCGCTTGACCGTGCCTTCCGAGATGAACAAGAGGGTCGCGATCTGCGCGTTGCTCAACGCCTTGGCGGCGAGCTCGAGGATCTGGGACTCGCGGGGACTGAGCGGGTTGGCCCGCGCGGGCCTGGCGATCTCCCGGGCGCTGCGCTGGGAGACCGACAGGAAGGTCTTGCCCTGGTACCCGATCGCGCGGATGGCGCCGACGAGTTCCTCACGGGTCGCCGTCTTCATCAGCACGCCGTGCGCGCCCGCGGCGAGGACCTCCTGGAACAGCCTCGGCTCGTCGTCGGTCGCGAGGACGACGAACCGGGCGTGCGGTGCCGCCTCACGAACGCTCTGCATCGTCGTCAGGATCGGGTGGTACGGCAGGCGGATGTCGAGGAGGACGAGGTGCGGCCTGGTCTGGCGGCACGTCTCGATCGTGGCGATGCTGTCCCCGACCCGGCCGACGATGTCCAGGTCCGCTTCCATGGACAGCAGCTCGGCCAGGCCGTCGCGGAATAGCGCGTGACCGTCCGCGAGCAGGACGCGCAGCCGGCGGGGAGGCGCGGCGGTCGCCGGTTCCTCCGAGGACGGCGGTGCACCGCCGTGTGCGTACATCACCGACGGCGGCACCGCGCGGTGTCGGGCCTACCCTCCCCCACCGACGCACGGAAAAGCACCGGGCCGGCTTGCCGATCCGAAATCTCCGTACGGATGTGTCCGATGATCCAGCCGAAGTGTTCGCCGGCCGGAGCCTCCCCAGGCTTCGTCACCTTGAATTCCCCGCTCCCCGGTAGCCGCTCGATTCTTGCGGCGCGGACAACGGCGCGTCAAGGGCGCTCGCGATAGGCCAATGTGACCGATCTCAAGAAATCAAACCCACGAATGTGCCCGCCTTAGCCAATTCTCACCGAAGCCCCCTGTCCATGATCGATCGCGGCCCTCGGATCAGCCGGACGGGTGAGCGGGCACTACGACTTTGGTCGCAGTCCGCCGTAGACCTTCGTAATGACATATCCGTATGGAGACCGGACGCATGGCGGTCACCTGGGCCGGCGCGGACAATCGGCATGACTTACCAACAACCATCACGAACCTTGCCTTGAGTAGCTACGTACTGTCCGGTAGACATAACAATTCGTCCAGAGAGGGGGGTCACGCGTGCACCCTGTCGCGGAAGAACCGATCAGCAAGCTGATCCGGAGCGCCCGCGTCCGACACGGATTGACGCAGGTGGCGCTCGCCCGACAGCTTGCGGCCGTGTCCGGCAACGCGGCGGTGACCCGTGACCAGATCACCAGGTGGGAGCGGGGTGGCCGGGTACCCAGCCCGTACTGGCGCCACTGGCTCAGCATCGTGCTCGAGGTACCCCCGGACGAGTTGGACCGGGCCGCCCGGTGCGCCCGGGCGGTCCGGCTCCTGGCGATGGACGACGTATCCCGGTCCCGGCTGCCGACCGGCCTTTAAAAGGAGTGGTTGCACTCGCAACTTTATTGATTCCTCCAGGCGAAGTGGGACCCTGGGGGTAATCCGCAGCACGGTTTCAGGTGTCCAGAAATTGGCCTCTTTCCGTACCCGCGATAAACCCGAAAACATTGAGCGCGACCGGGCTGATTGCGCGGGAAAGACGTGGACCCAGGGAGGTTCGATGCGCCTGCTACGACTCCTCGTCCTGATCTTCCTCGCCACGGTCGGGGTGGGGGTGGGTGCCGGGGCGGCGGTGGGAGCCGCCCCGGCCGCGCCCTGCCCCACGGCCGCACTCGCACTGCCGGTGAGCTGGAGCGAGTTCCGCGGTACGTTCGACGGCGCGCTGACCATCACCCGGTTCAGCGGCGAATCGGGCGGTCTGGTCGCCCTCGGTACGCTCGCGGGCCAGACCAACAGCCGGTACGGACCTGAGCGGGTGGACCAGCCCGCGGCGGTACCCGTCCTCGCCATCGCCGTCGAGGGCCGGACCCTGCACCTCGAGCTCGGACCGCTGGACCCGCGGCCGCCCAGCGGGGTCGGCCTGCACCTGGACCGGTTCGCCGCGGACATCAGCCCTCAGCACCTCGACCGGGTGGGCCGGGCCGAACTCCGCGCGCTCGCGGCGGCGATCCAGCGCGGCGCCCCCGCCACCGAACTGGCGACCGACCTCAACCGGCTGTTGCCGGAACTCGCCGACCGTACGGCTGCAACCGGCTCGCGGTACCGGGGTTGAGCAACCGCTCCAGCGGAAGGATCGCGGCGCCGAGCGCCACCGCGTCGGGGCCCAGTTCACACAGCTCGATCCGGGTGCCGGCGAACGGAGCCCGCAGGGAGTGCGCGGCCGCGGCCGTCCGGATCGCCGGCAGGAGCCGCCGGCCCAGCGCGATCCCGGCCCAGCCGCCCAGGATCACCGCCTGCGGGCTGAAAAGGTTGACCAGACCGCCGATGCCGGCGCCCAGGTACCCGGCGGTGTCGGCGAGCACCCGGTCGGCGGTCCGGGACCGACCGGCGGCGCGTAACAGCGCGGCCAGCTCGGCCTCCTCATCACCGCCAGGTGGCCGGCCGGCCGCCTGGCGGTAACGGGCGAGGATCGCCTCGGCGCCCACGTACGCCTCCAGGCAGCCCCGGGCACCGCACCGGCAGGTACGGCCACCGGCCACGATCGTCGTGTGGCCCCACTCGCCGGCACTGCTCACCCCGCGGTAGGTCCGGCCGTCGATGACGACGCTGGCTCCCACGCCCGATCCGATCAGCGCGATCACCGCGTACCGCAGCCCCCGGCCGGCTCCGAACCACATCTCGGCGTGGCCCATGCACTTCGCGCCGTTGTCGATGTGCAGCGGCAGGTCGGTGTACCGGCGCAGCAACTGCTCGACCGGTACCCGGTCCCATCCGAACGCCTGCGCGTCGACGACCACCCCGGAGCCGGGCGTACCGGAGTCGGCGAGCACCACGCCCGGTACCGCCACGCCGACGCCGGCCACCGCGCCGGGCGGTACGCCCGCCTGCCCCACCACGGCACGGATGCCCTCGGCGATGTCGGCCACGATGCGCCCGATGTCGTGGTCCCCGGGCACCATGGGATGGTCGGCCTTCGCGAGCCGGGTCAGCGCCAGGTCGAACAGCTCGACGCGGACCCGGGTCTCGCCGACATCGACGCCGATCAGGTAGCGGTAGGTGGGATTGAGCCGCAGCAGGCTGCTGGGCCGGCCGCCGTCGGAGTCCACCGAGCCGGTCTCCACGACGAGGCCCTCGGCGATAAACCCGGCCACGAGGTTGCTCACCGTCGCCTGGCTCAGCCCGGTCGCGGCGCCCAGGTCCGAGCGGGTCAGCGGCGCCGACCGGCACAGCTCCGACAACAACGCCGACCGGTTGGTACGGCGCAGGTCGCGTACTGTCGGGCGGCGTCGTTCGGTCAAGCCGTCACCCCGGTGCGCTCGGGTTCGGGCTCCGGGCCGAGCACCCGCAGTATGCCGTCGATCCGGCCGACGTCCGCGGGGCCGTCGGCGAGCACCACCCGGCGACGATCCGGAGTACCGCCGCGCCACCGTCGGCGGCGTGGACGGCGACGTCCAGCACGCGCCGCCCGTCGTCGATCCGCAACTGCACCGGTACCTCCCGGTTGTCGCTGGCGACCAGCACGACCAGGTAGCTCACGTCCCGGTCGGGGTGGGTACGCAGGTAAGCGTCGGCGCGGCCGGCCAGCCGGATCACGTCCGGACCGGGGGCCGGGCCGGACCTGCTCCGACGGGCGAGGGCCACCGCGTCCGCGAGGATCCGGCACGGTTCCAGGTGCTCGTCGAGGTGCGGCGGCGGACCGGACAGCCGCAGGAGCCCGCCCGCCGTGACGTAGTCGGCGAGGGCCCGCTGCGCCCGCCGGTCCAGGAACTGTCCACTGTGGAAGGTGACGGTCCGGTACCGGGCGAGTTCAGCGGCGTCGGTCGCCGCCAGGTCGACCAGGTGGTAGTCCTGGCCGGCGGCACGCATCCGGTCGTGGAAGGCGCGCAGTCGCCGGCCGAACGAGGGCTCGGGCGACCCGGCCGGTACCCAGGCGGCCACCGAGGCGTACGGGGCGTAGACGGCCCAGGCGTCCCGGACCGCCGGCAAGCACTCCAGGAACTCCCTGCCGTGGGCGGTGAAGAAGTCGGCGAGCAGCCGTACGACCGGCGCCTTCGGGCCCGGCCGGCCGTCCGCGTCCACGGGTGCGCTGTCCGGGTACGGGGNNNCCGGCGGCCATCGCGAGCAGGGTCTGGTGGAAGCTCGTGGCGGCGTCGGCGTAGGCGCGGTCGTACAGCTCGGAGAAGCCCCAGTTCTCCTCCAGGTTGGGCCCGGGCGCGTGCTTGGCCGCGATGACGTACCGCGCGTGCGCCCCGGGATCGGCCGAGACCACGCCCATCCAGTTGGTGAACCCGTAGTGCACCCCGTCCCACGAGCGCGGCCGGATCCGGGCCAGCCACGCGTCGATCGCGTACGGCTCCCCGGCCGGCGGGTTGAGGTTGACCACCACCGGGACGCCGGCATCGAGCGCCGCGCTCCACAGCCGGTACACCTCGCTGAGGTACTCGGCGTGGAACCGGCCCCAGTCGACGTACCGGCGCTGGGCGACCGTGTCCGGCGCCGGGCACCATTCGCGCGGTGGCGGCACCTGCGCCCAGTCGGTGTGGGCCGTACCGTTCATCCGGTTGAAAAGCCCGATGTCGCCGTACCACCGGCGCAGTCCGGCCCGGAAGAAGGCGAGCGCCGATTCGCTGTAGTCGAAGGCCCACAACGGTTGCGCGCCGTTGGTGTACAGCCCCTCGTTGGCGATCTGGACCAGGCGGACCGGGCCGTGCGGATGCTGGTGCGGCCGGACCACCTCGGTACCGACGGCGTGCAGCCAGCGTCGCGTCAGGGCGAGGAAGCGGGGGTCGAGCGGGGCCGGCAGCGGCCACCGCTCGGCGTTTCCCGACGGGTCCAGCCGGGCGCCCGACCACACCGCGGGCGCGCCCGCCGCGTCGAGCACCGCCTCGATCCCGCTGCCCGGTAGCGGCCGTACCCAGTCCGGCAGACCGCCGTAGTTGGTCTCGGCGTGGATGAACGGGCCCGGTTTGAGGATGACCCCGAGCCCGAGTCGGTGGCAGTGCGCCACGAAGCCCACCACGTCCCGGCTCGGGTCGCCGGCCCCGGTGAAGTCCGGTGCGCGGTCGGCGTCGGGCTGGTGGTGCCGCCACGGCACGTACGCGCTGACGACGCCGATCCGCAGCTCGTCCCGCAACGACCGGAGCCGGTCGGCCCACACCCCCGGGTCGTCGCGATAGTACGGATAGTCGGCACTCACCAGTACGTCCGGTGTGCCGTCGATCGCGACGACACCGGATGCTACCTCGACCGTCACGCTGGCTCCCTTCTCCTTGCGCGTCAACCCTTCAAGCCGGTGAACGCGATACCGTCGAGGATCCGTCGCTGGAAGATCACCAGGACGACGAGTACCGGTACCACCGCGAGCGTGGCGCCGGCCATGATGTAGTACGCGCGCCCCGACTCCTGGGTGGCGAGCTGTTGCAGCGCGACCGGCAGTGTGTAGAGAGCCTTGTCGTTGAGGACGACCAACGGCCAGAGCAGGTCGTTCCAGTGGAAGATGAAGCTGGTGATGGTGACCACGGCGAGTACCGGCTTGGACAGCGGTACGACCACCCGCCAGAAGATCTGCATCCGCCCGGCGCCGTCGAGCAGCGCCGCCTCCTCCAGCTCCCGGGGCAGGGTCCGGAAGAACTGGCGCAGCAGGAAGATGTCCAGCACCGAGGCGAGGTTGGGCACGATCACGCCCCAGCCGGTGTTGAACAGGCCCAGTTGCTGGGTCACGTGCACGCGGGGTACCAGCAGGGCGATGGCCGGCACCATCATGCCGCTGAGCAACAGCAGGAACAGCTTGTCCCGGCCGGGAAACCGCAGGCGGGCGAAGGCGTAGCCGGCGAACGCGTCCACCAGCAGCTTCGCCGGCACGAGGATCAGGCAGATGACCACGCTGTTGAGGAAGGCCCGGCCGAGCCCGCCGACGCCCAGGACGTACCGGTAGTTGTCCAGCGTCGGGTGCCACTGTCCGGTGCGGTGGTCCAGCGGCAACGGCTGCGGAAACCGGGTGTAGACGTCGGCTCCGTGCTTGAACGAGGTCGCCACCATCCACAGGAACGGCACCATCGCCACGGCGGCCAGGACGACCAGTGCC
>VAXX01000232.1:8628-12329 GCA_005885115.1 Actinomycetota bacterium
ATCGCGTCGTACCGGAACGCGAACAGGTACAGGTGCAGCACGTAGGTCAGGCCGGCTTGTTGCGGGCCACCGCTGACCGCACCGGAGAAGATGACGTACACGACGCCGAACACCTGCAACGCCGCGATGACGTTGGTCACCAGGAGGTAGAAGGTGGCGGGGCGGAGCATCGGCACCGTGAGGTGGCGGAAGCGTTGCAACGCACCGGCTCCGTCGATGACCGCCGCCTCCCGCAGGCCGGCCGGGATGCTCTTGAGCCCGGCCAGGTAGATGATCATCGAGACACCGCACTGCCAACCCGAGATCAACGCGAGGGCCGGTACCACCAGGCGGGGGTTGTTCAGCCAGTTCTGGCCGGGGATGCCGACGAGCCCGAGCAGCGCGTTGAGCAGCCCGTACCCGGGGTCGTAGAGCCAGCGCCAGACCACCCCGACCGCGGCCTCGGCGCTGACAACGGGCAGGAACAGCAGGAGCCGGAAGACGTGGGTACCGCGCCGGATGCAGTTCAGCAGCAGGGCCTGCGCCAGCGCGACCACCATCGTCAGGGGTACGGCGAGCACGGTGTAGAGCGCCGTCACCCGTACCGACTGCCAGAAGTAGGGGTACCTGGCGCGGTCGAGGAAAAGGTCGTGGTAGTTGGCCAGGCCGACCCACGTCGCCGGGGTACGCAGGTTCCACTTCGTGAAGCTGTAGTACAGCGCGGCGAGCGCGGGGTACAGCAGGAACACCACGAAGTACCCCAGCGCCGGCGCGATGAGCGCGTACCCGATCGCGGCGTCGCGGCGCCAGCCGGGCCGCCGCCCGCCAGAGGCGGCGGCGGCACGGTCGGCGACTTCCGCCGGCGGGCTCAGTACGGAGATCGCCATCGATTTCCTCCTCGGGCCGGCTCAGCCGCTCTGCGGCCAGCCGAGCAGGTTGCGGGCGCTGCCCGCGGCCTGGCGCAGCGTCTGCTGGGCCGGCTGCCCGCCGGTGAGGGCGCGATCGAGTGCCGGCGCGACGACCTCGTCGTTGATCTGGATCCACTGCGGTACCGCCGGCCGCGGTTGGGCCACCGCGAGCTGCGCGAGGAACACCGCGTAGGACGGGTCCTGGCCCGCGGCGCTCTTGGCCGCCTCCGCCGCGGCGATGTTGGTCGGGAAGCCGCCGAGCGCCTGCGCGACCGCCGTGTTGTGTTCCCGGCCGATCAGCAGGGCCAACCACTTCCAGGCCAGCGCGGTCTTGGCGCTGTGCTTGAACACCACCAGGTTCTCCCCGCCGATGTTGCTCGCCGGCCGGTCCCGGTAGGGCAGCGGGGCGACGCCGAACGGAAGGTCGGGGAACTGGTCGTGGATCGCCGTCACGTCCCACGGCCCGGAGATGGTCATCGCGGCGTGCCCGGTCTCGAAGGCCTGCGCGGAGTCGGTGATCTTCCGGGGGGACGAGGGCAACAGGTTGACCCACAGGTTGAGCGCGTCGACGGCCGGCTGGCTGTCCAGCAGTACCCGCTTGTTCTGCTCGTCGAGCAGGGTACCGCCGGCGCTCGCGACGAAGGCCGGCCACATCCACGCGCCGTACCCGTCGCCCTTGGGCACCACGATCCCGGCCACGTCGGGCGAGGCCCGATGCACCGCGGCGCTGGCGGCGAGCAGGTCGGTCCAGGTCCTGGGGGGCGTGGGTACGAGCTTCCTGTTGTAGAACAAGGCGATCGTGGTCTGGTCCATGGGCAGGCCGAACAGCTTCCCGCCGACCCGGTTGGTGTTCAGCGCACCGGTGTAGTAGGCGCTCTCGTCGACGGTGCCCGCCGGTACCTGGCTGATCGTGCCGTCGCTGGCGTACCGGGCGACCAGGGGCTGGTCGAGGTACCCGGCGTCGGGACCGCTGCCGCCGGACAGCGCGGAGGCGAGCTTGGTGTTGTAGTCGTCCTTGGGTACCTGGACGAGCTTGACGGTGACGTGGTTGGCCTTCTCGAAGTCGCCGCGTAACTGGTCGAAGACCTGGGCCGCCTTCGCGTCGGCCGGCTGGTACATCCAGAATTCCAGGGTGTCCCGGCCGGAGCCGGACGAGCCGCCGAGGATGCCGCATCCGGCGACGAGGTTGGCGACGGACAGGACGGCGGCGAGGACGAGCAATCGTGGGCTGCGGTGCACTGGGGGGCCTCCTCATGGTGGCCGGCGTGGATGCCGGCCTCCGGCGGTCGGTGGGCAACCGCCGGAGGCAGTCCCTGAGCCGGGATCCAGTGGCTTATTATGAGTCTTGATTTAACTCGTGGAGCCACTGCCGGTCAAGGGCGTCAACATGCCGCGTTGGCATACAGGTTCAGTTCGTGGATGCTCCACCAGTTGCCGGCCTGACCGGTCTGCACGATCCGTACGTACCGTGCGGTGGTCGTCGGCAACGGCACGGTGACCGGTGAGCCGGTACCCGTACCGGTCGCCAACGCGGTGCCCCACGAGCTCGGGTCGTTGCTCGCGTAGACCGCGTACCCGCGCGGGTAGTCACCAGGGCTCGCCCCGGAGTCGAGCGTCAGCTTGGCGAAGGTGGTCGCCTTGCCGAGGTCGACCTGGAACCACTGGCCCGGCTGCTGTCCGGTCCCCGTCGACCAGCGGGTCGAGGCGTTGCCGTCGATCGCGTGGCTCGGCAGGTCACCCTGGCAGCACGGGTCCGACGGGCTCGACGACCCGGACACCGTCCACCCGGACCGGTCCAGCGCCGTACCGCCGCCGGATCCGCCGCCCGTACCGCCGGTCGGCGTGCCGGGCCAGACGAAGGTGTCCACCGCGCCGGTCGGCATGGTGTACCCGAACGACTCGCCGCCTTCGTTCACCGCGATCTGCTGGGCCCCACTGGTCGCGTTGAACGAACCTGCTCACCTGCCCGAGCACGTAGTACTCCGCGTTGCGCGTGTAGCCGCCGCCCGACACCGTCACCACGCCACGGCAGTTGGTGCACGTGCTCTGGGTCGGGCCGCCGTTCGGGTCGAGCGCGAGGTTCCACAGCATGACCGTCTCGGCGCCGGCACGCATCGCCCGGATCATCAGGTGCTCGGTCTGCCACTTGAGGGTGTCGGCGAACGTGGTGGGGCCGGTGTCGATGCCCGAGCATTCGGTGAAGAACACCCGCTTGCCGGCCTGGATGACCTGGTTCTGCGCCTCCGGGTCACCGGCGTAGCAGTGGAACGCCGCGCCGATCACCCGTGGGATGCTGCCGACCTGCGAGAAGACGTTGAGCGGGTAGTCCGGCCGGTCCCAGTTGTGGTCGTAGGCAAGGATGTTCGTGGGCAGACCCGCGCGGGTCAGGTGCTGGTCGAGGACCCGGATGAACGACGCCTCCTGGTCCGGCGACATCGACGCGGACGGGTAGCTTGTGGTGAACAGTGGCTCGTTCTGCGGCGATACGTCGGTCACCGTCACCCCGGCCTGCCCGTACGCCTGGATGAACTTGACGAAGTAGTCCGCGTAGGCGTCCTGGTACTCCGGGCGGAGGCTACCGCCGGACAGGCTGCCGCTGTCCTTCATCCACGCCGGCGGGCTCCACGGGGTGCCCATCACCCGGATGTCGCGGTTGACCGAGATCGCCTGCCGGAGCATGGGCAGGATCTCCCGCGAGTCCCGGTCGACGGAGAAGTGGCTCAGCCCGGGATCGGCCGTGGTGCCGTTGTCGTCCAGCGAGTAGAACGGCGCGCTGGCCGCGAAATCGCTGCTGCCGATCGGCTGGCGCAGGTA
>VAXX01000233.1 GCA_005885115.1 Actinomycetota bacterium
TGGCCGCGTCGAGGCCGCGGGCGAGCCGGTCCGCGCCGGCCCTGGCCTGGGCGGCGCCGTCGGCGAGCTGGCGCGCGCCGCTCGCCGCGTCGCGGGTCTTCGCCTTGAGATCGGTGAACCCGATGAGCATCCGATCGAAGTACCGGGCGCTGGCGCTGTGCTCGGCGGCGGTGCGGATCTCGGTGAACGCGGTGCGGGCCAGCAGGCCGGACAGGTAGTTGGTGGCGTCGTTGTCGAGCACCTCGAGCTGGCCCTGGGCCGGCGTGCGCGCCGGGTCGGGGTTGCCGGCCAGGTTGCGGGAGAAGTCGCGGGGAATGCGGAAGACCAGGTGGTACCGGCCATCCTCCAGCCCCCGCGCGGCGTCCCCGGCGTCGGTCTGGTGCCAGCCGAAGACGTGCCGGTCCAGTAGCGCGTCGGTCAGGTCGCGGCCGGCCGATACCGGGCTTCCGTCCGGGGCCGGGACCGGTTGGTCCTCGTTGACCAGGGCCACCGGGATCCGGTCGAGGTTGCCGTACGGATCCCAGAACGCGGCCAGGTAGAGCGCCCCGTACAGCAGCGGGATCACCGCCAGCACGACCAGGGCGGCGGCGGTCAGCCGGGCGCGCAGGAACCGGCGCAGTTCGAATCGGGCCAGTCTCATCGGTTCTCCATCGGGTACTCGGTGGCCTTGCCGGCCGGCTCGCGGCAGGTGACGACGACCGCGCGGCCCTGCTCGGCGAGGTCCTCGAGGCTGCGCCACAACCAGGCGCGTTCGGCGGTGTCCAGGCCGGCGTCCACGTCGTCGGCGACGATCAGGGCCGGCTCCCCGGCGCCGTGCGGCAGTTCGGCCAGCCGGAGCATCAGGCGTTGCCGCTGGTACGGGGTCAGGTCCCGGCCCAGGGTCGCCTCGTCCAGCGGCAGGTCGGCGAGCAGCTCGGTGACCCGGTTCGCGAACACGCCCCGGCCCCGGGGCCGCTGGCCGAGCAGGAGCAGGCGCTCGCGGACGTGCTCGGCGGCGGTCAGCCCGCGCTCGGGTTCGTTGAGCCCCGGTACGTAGCCGATGCCGGCCCGGCCGGTCAGCTCGTGGCCACCGGTGGTGGTACGGAAGTGTCCGGCCAGGGCCAGGAGCAACGAGCTACGTCCGCTGCCGGCCGGACCGGTCAGGGCCAGCAGTTCACCGGGCTCGACGGCCAGGGTGACGTCCCGGAAGACCCAGCCCCGCCTGGTCCGCAGGCCCAGTCCGGTCGCGCTGACGATCGCCACGGTTGCCTCCAAGATGTCCTACTGACTAGTCAGTCTAAAAACATCCGTACCAGAAGCACAACGTGGCCTCGCTTACACCTGACGCTGGTCTCTGGGCGGCCGACGGCCGCCCAGAGACCAGCGTTCAGCTCGGACGGCTGGCGGGGAAGGACACGACCTGCTGGTACGTCGGGCGGTTCTGCCAGGCGATCGGCGGGTCGGTGATGCCGCCCAGCGGCGACTGGACGATGCTGTCGGCGCACCACTGGTCGCCGGCGCTACACGGTCCGCCCGCGGGGTACACCGTCGTGGCCGGGACGGCGGTGGCCTGGCGCAACGAGTCCAGGAGCACCTGCCGGCAGGCGACCAGGTTCCCGCCGCCGCAGAAGGTACGCGGGAACGGCCCGGCGACCGGATCCCCGAGCACCGCCCGCAGATCCTTGTCGACGTAGCCCCACCAGCCGGACTGGAACGCC
Organism: Actinomycetota bacterium; assembly: GCA_005885115.1. Taxonomy (GTDB): domain Bacteria; phylum Actinomycetota; class Actinomycetes; order Mycobacteriales; family Micromonosporaceae; genus AC-43. Next base: position 1,698 of record VAXX01000233.1, read on the forward strand.
GATCCGTGGTGCGCCTGACCGGCCGAGGGCGGCTCGTCGATGGTGAGGGTGGCGGCCAGCGTCTGGAACAGCGGGTCGCCCAGACCCGGGCGGAACTGCGCCGCGACCAGCAGCGGCCACCACGCGTCGAAAACCCGGATGGCGTCGGCGTATTGGTACGTGTGCGAGCCCGGGCTGGTCTCCCGGCGGTACGCGCCGGAGCGCTGCCACGCGGTCAACTGCGCCACCGTCGCGGCCAGGGCCGGATCGGTGACCGGTTGGCTGGTCAGTACCTGGATCAGCTCGCCGAGCACCCGCCGGCCCCGAAGGTCGGTCGCGGCCGCGTCCTCGGCGATGCGGACCACGCCGGCCCGGTCCAGCTTCTGTCCACTGTGGACGGCCGCAGCGACCGGCCGGTCGAGCAGGTCGGCGCGGAACACCGGCCCGAAACTGAAGTTGCCGTCCGCGGCGCTGTAGTCCCTGGCCTGCTTGTTGTTCCAACTGACGTAGTAGTCCTGGTTGACCGAGTGCGGATGGGCGGCCGGGTCGGTGTACCGGGCCACGTTGGTGTCCGGGTTCCAGCCCTGCCACTCGTACGCGGCGTCGGCGCGCACCGGCAGGTTCGGGTCGGCGCCGGGAGCGCGTACCGGGTTGAGGCCGGAGTTGTAGTACGCCGCGTCGGACGCGTTGACGTAGAACCAGTTGAACGCGTACCCGACGTTCGCGGCCGCCTGCTGGAAGCCCGCCGCGGTGCGCATCCGCGCCGGGTCGTCGAACATCGCGAACCCGAGCGCGGAGTCGGCCTCGTGCCGGTACGTCGAACGCAGCGAGGTGAACGCCACCGGTACCCCGTTGACCAGGCCACGCCAGGACACCAGACCGTACCTGGTCCGCAGCGCGACGAGTCGGTACGAGCCGGCCGGCGTACCGTCGGCGACCGTCGGGGTCCACGAGTCGGACTGGGACAGTACCTCCATCGGCAGGCACTGGCCGTGGTACCGGTAGTGGTCGGACTGGACGGTCGGCGGGGAACCGTCCACTGTGCACAGTGGGGTGGCGAAGGTGTCGGTGATGTCCTGCTCGGCGGAGGTCGCACTCCAGGAGTAGTCCGGTCCGCGGCCGATCTGCACGTACAGGTTCAGGCCGGCGAAGGCCACCCCCCGGGCGCTGATCCCCGGCCCCTCCAGCTCCTCCAGCATGAGCAGCTGCGGCGCGAAGTACCCGGTCTGCGGACCGAAGACGGCGATCGGGTGCCCGGAGGCGGAGTTCTGCCCGGAGATCACGACCGCGTTGGACATCCCCTGGTGGTTCACGCTGATCCGCAGGCCGTCGAACAGCCCGGACCTTCCGGCGGCGCCCGCCGAGCCGGTCGCGTCGTAGACGAGCGGCTCGGGCGCGGCGGTACCGGGGTCGGGAAGCGCGACACCGGAGGTGTCCGAGGGTGCGGTCCCGTACGGGAAGCTCTGTCCATTGTGGAGAGTCAGGACCGTTTCGGGGTCGTCCTGGGAACGGAGGGCGGTCCAGATCCGGTCGCCGTCGGTCGTCCCGTACCGGGCGCGGGCGGCCAGACGTACCAGAGCGGACTGCATCTCGCCCCCACCACCGCCACCGAACAGCCCACCGATGACGCCGGCGGTGGCGATCAGGTCGGCCGGTACGAACGGCTCCGGCCCGCCCGCGTTGGTCAGCGCGTTGAGGTGGCCGGACAGCACGTACTCGCCGGGGCAGTAGCGGCCGGCCATGCAGGCCGCGATGTACGCGTTGATCCCCGCGATGTACGCCTGGACGTCGTCGTACAACTGGGGGCTGCGCTGCCGCAGCGCCGCGATCTGGGCCTGGAGGTCCGCCTCGCGGTACGGCGAGTTACGCCAGACGCTCTGTTCCAGCGCCCGGTTGCCCGGCGCGCCACCGGCGAACGAGCTGAGCTGGCCACGGCCCAGGTGCCGCAATAGGTCCATGACGAACAGCCGGTCCTGCGCACCGGCGTACCCGGCGCCGAACATGGTGCCCGCGCGGGTGGTGCCGAACACGTGCGGTACACCGGTTGTCCGGTCGCGCACGATCGTCACATCGGAGCGAGGTCGGTCGATGCGTTCGAGCTGCGACAGCGGTACGCCCAGCGACGCGTCGTCGTAGTACCGGCCGATCTGGTCGTCGGTGAGGCCGGGATAGCCGCTGAGCAGGCTGGCGTACCGGTCGAGCTGGTCGGAGGCGTGCGGTGGCCGGGTGCCGAAGACCTTGTGGGCGAGGATGTCGGCGAGAGTGGCGTTGCCGTTCTCGCCGGGCGGCAGGATGTCGCCGCACTGGCCCTGGCAGTAGTCGGCCGGAGCCGCCCGGGTGGCGGCGGAGGCGGGGGTGGCGCCGGGCAGGAGCACGTTGGCGGCCAGGAGAGCGGCGGCGGCCAGCCGCACATCGTGATCGCCTTAACGACGGCCGTCGATTGACCGGGATGTTACCCGAGGGTTACTCACGTTTCAACGCGTTGACTCGGGAACCTCACACTTCTACGATCATCGATGGATGGAGGTGCCATGGTCACGTTCGGTGCGAAGGTACGGATCCTGGTGTGCGCGCTGGCCGCGCTCGCCGTCCCCGCGGTCATCGCGCTCCCGGCCAAGGCGGCCGTCTCCCGGCACGTGGTGGTCTACTACCAGACCCAGTACGACGGCGGCCGGTACGTCTCGCCGCTCGGCCTGACCCAGCACCAGACCCACGTCACCGACGTCCTGGTGGCCGCGCTGCACCTGGACGCCAACAAGGTGGTCCACCTCAACGACGACCCGCCCTCGGCGGCCAAGTTCCGTCGCATGTGGACGGACCTGGCCACGATGCACAAGAGCGGCGTCCACGTCCTCGTGATGGTCGGCGGCGCCGCGCAGGGTTCGTTCCGGCGCCTGGACACCAGCTTCGGCACGTACTATCCCTTGCTGCGCAACGTGATCGGCACGTACCACCTGGACGGGGTGGACCTCGACGTCGAGGAGTCGATGTCGCTGGCCGGCATCGAGCGGCTGATCGACGCCCTGCGTAAGGACTTCGGCAGCGGGTTCCGCATCACCCTGGCCCCGGTCGCCACCGCGCTGTCCGGCGGGGGCAACCTGTCCGGCTTCAGCTACGACCAGCTCTACCGCGACCGGGGCAGCAGGATCTCCTGGTTCAACGCCCAGTTCTACAACGGGTGGGGCAGCCTCGCGAGCACGGCCAGCTACGACGCGGTGATCCGGCACGGGGTGGTACCGGCGGGCAAGGTGGTCGCGGGCGCGGTCACCAACCCCGCCAACGGCGGCGGGTACGTCAGCCTGGGCACCCTGCAGTCGACGCTGCGCAAGCTGACCGCGAAGTACCCCACCTTCGCCGGCGCGGCGGGTTGGGAGTACTTCAACTCGTTGCCCGGCGGCAAGGGCTCCCCGTGGACCTGGGCCGGCGGTGTGGCGTCAGCGCTCGGCGTCCACTAGCGTCCGGGAACCATGGCGGAACATCAGGTCGGAGCGAGGTTGGGTCTGCGGTAAGGTTCCGCTGCCGGACGGTACGGGTTGTGGCGATTGGCGTCATCACCCCCGGCGTAGGCCCTTTGCGAATGCGGGCCGGAGGCGTTCGACGCGCCGGTCCGCCAGCAGCGGTACGCGGGCGGTGAGGAAGGCCTTCACGTATTCGGCGTCTTGGTGGGCCTGGAAGGCGTCCTCGTCGGCGTACACCTCGTAGAACAGCCGTGCCAGCGGCTCGCCCTCGATCGTATGGGTGGCATAGAGCAGCGTTCCCGGTTCGTTGGCCTCGATCTGTTCGACAAGGTTACGAGCCAGCGCGTCGAACTGCGCGTCTGCTTCCTCGTCACGGACATCGAACCGAACCGCCAGCGCGTACATCGGGGCACCTTCCATCGCAGGGACTATCCGCAGCCTATGACCGACTGATCAGGTCGCGGTACCAGTGGTAGGACGCCTTGGGGGTACGCGCCTGGGTGGCGTAGTCCACATGCACCAACCCGAACCGCTTGGTGAACCCCTCGGCCCACTCCCAGTTGTCCAAGATAGGCGATCCGCTCAGTGTCCACAATGGACCCGTCGGCACCGGCCGGTACGTCGTACGCGCAGCCGTTCTCGGTGACCCAGATCGGGGGCAGGCCAGGGTACCGCTCGTGCAGGGTCACCAGGAGCTCGCGCAGGCCGTCGGGGACGACCGGCCAGCCGAAGTCGGTGCGCGGGAAGCCGGACAGCTCGCGCAGCTCGAACGGCACCGGACTGCCCGGGTACGCGGGTACGTTGTCGGCCGCCCAACCGATCCCGGTCGGCACGTAGTAGTTGACGCCGAGGACGTCCAACGGGGCGGCGATGACGGCGAGGTCCCCGTCGAGCACGGTCGCCTCGACCGGCCCGGCGGACAACGCCTCGGCTCCGTCGGGGTAGCTGCCCAGCAGCAGCGGATCGGTGAACAGCCGGTTGTGCAGGAGGTCGTATCCGAACGCGGCGCTCCGGTCCTCGTCGGTCGCGCTGTCCCGGGTGCCGTCCGGCCCGACCGGCCAGACCGGGGTGTAGTTGTTGGCGATGCCGACCCGGGTGCCGGGCCGCTCCCGGATCGCGGCGACCGCGAGGCCGTGGCCGAGCAGCAGGTGGTGGGCGACCGCGAACAGGTCCACGGTGCCGGCGATGCCGGGCGCGTGGATGCCCTGCAGGTGCCCGAGGGCCAGGTGGATGAACGGTTCGTTCAAGGTGATCCACAGCTTGACCCGGTCACCGAGGGCACCGGCGAGGATCGCCGCGTACTCGCCGAAGTGCGCGGCCGTGTCGCGGTTGGCCCAGCCGCCGGCGTCCTGCAGCGCCTGCGGCAGGTCCCAGTGGAACAGCGTCGCGGCCGGCTCGATGCCCTGCGACAGCAGGGAATCGACCAGCCGGTCGTAGAAGTCCAGACCGGCCCGGTTGGCCGGGCCGGTGCCGGTGGCCTGGATCCGGGGCCAGGCGATGGAGAGCCGGTACGCGCCGATGCCCAGCTCGCCCATCAGCGCCACGTCCTCGGGCCAGCGGTGGTAGTGGTCGCAGGTGACGTCGCCGGTCGAGCCGTCCGCGATCCGGTCCGGCTGGTGGCTGAAGGTGTCCCAGATGGACGGTCCGCGGCCGTCTTCGGTTGCGGCGCCTTCGATCTGGTACGCGGCGGTGGCGACGCCCCACCGGAAGTCGGCCGGGAACGCGGGCATGGGTTCGGTCACCGGCTCAGTATCCCATCGCGGCGCCGTCGGCACGGGCTTCGGAACCCGCGACGTACCCTCCCTCGGGGTTGCGCCAGACCGCCTGACCGCGCCCGTACCGCGACCCCGCCTCGACGCTCACCTCGTGGCCGCGCCGGCGCAGCGCCTCGACCGCCTCGGTGCCCAGCTCCGGTTCGACGTACAGGCGCCGGCCGGACTCCCAGTACCAGCGCGGCCCGTCCAGCGCCGCCTGCGGATCCAGCCCACCATCCACTGTGGACACGATGAGCTGGACGTGGCCCTGCGGCTGCATGTGCCCGCCCATCACGCCGAACGGTCCGACCGGCTGCCCGTGCCGGGTGAGGAAGCCGGGGATGATGGTGTGGTACGGGCGTTTGCCGCCTCCGACCTCGTTCGGGTGGCCGGGTTCAACGGTGAAGCCGGCGCCCCGGTTCTGCAGTCCGAACCCGTACCCGGGCAGGGTGACGTGCGCGCCGAAGCCCAGGAAGTTGGACTGGATCAGGCTGACCATCGTCCCGTCGGCGTCGGCCGTACACAGGTAGACGGTGCCGCCCCGGCGCGGCACGCCGGCCACCGGGAGCCCGGCGGTCCCGCCGAGCTGGGCCCGGCGGGCGGCGGCGTACTCCGGACGCAGCAACGCCTCCAGCGGCGCGGGTGCCAGGTCGGGATCGGCGACGTACGCGTGGGCGTCGGCGTACCCGAGCTTCATCGCCTCGATCTGCCAGTGCCGCACCAGTTCCGCGCCGGCCCCGGCGGCCTCGATTCCGTCGAGGATCCCCAGCGCCAGCAGCGCGGCCAGGCCCTGCCCGTTGGGTGGCAGCTCCCACACGTCGTACCCGCGGTAGCGCACGCTGATCGGATCGACCCACGTGGAAGTGTGCTCCGCCAGGTCCGCCCCGGTCAGCAGGCCGCCGGTGTCGGCGGCGTACCGGGCCAGCGCGGTCGCGATCTCGCCCTGGTAGAACTCGTCGGCGCCGGAGCGCGCGATGAGGTCGAGCGTGCGCGCCGCGTCGGGGTTGGCGAACCACTCCCCGGCCCGGGGCGGGCGGCCGAACAGCCGGGCCCACTCGGCGTACTCCGGTCCGGTCAGCGCCTCGTGCCGCAGCGCCTCGCGCTGCCAGCCGGCCGCGACGGTCGGGGAGACCGGGTACCCGCCGGCGGCGTACCCGATCGCGTCGGTGAACAGGTCGGCGAAGGGCAGCCGGCCGTACCGGGCGTGCAGGTCCCGCCACCCGGCCGGGGCGCCCGGCACGGTGACGGGCAGCCAGCCGTCCACCGGCATCCCGTTGCCGGGCAGGCGATCCCGGGTGAGCGCCGCGGGGGAGCGGCCGGAGGCGTTGAGCCCGCACAGCCGGCCACCGTCCCAGACGGTCGCGAACAGATCGCCGCCGATGTCGTTGGAGCCCGGCTCCACCACGGCCAGGGTGACGGCCGTCGCGATCGCGGCGTCCACCGCGCTGCCGCCCCGGCGTAGCGCGGCCAGCCCGGCCGAGGCGGCCAGGGGTTGGCTGGTCGCCACGACGCCGTGCGGGGCGTACAGCGGCTTGCGTGGATGCATGTCGGAACCCTTACGCCGCAACGCGTTCGTGGCGCAGCAGGGCGAGCGCTCCGAGCGGGAACAGGAGGACCGAGAGCAGCCCGGCACACACCAGCGCCGCGGCGGTCACCGTGCTGACCTTCCCGAGGACCAGGCCGATCTGCGTCGCCGTCACGATGAAAGGCAGCGATGTGGCCTGCAGCAGGCCGACCGCGACGGCGCCACGCACTCCGGTGGTACGCAGACCGAGCAGTGCCGGTACGCCCCGCACCACGAGCAGTGCCAACAGGAACAGGGGTACCCGCGCCAGGGCGCTCGGGTGGGCCAGCAGCCCGGTCAGGTCCAGCCGCAGCCCGCTGCTGATGAAGAAGACCGGCACCACGAAGCCGTAGCCCGAACTGCTTGGCGAGCACCACGAACGCGACGAGCAGGACGACCGCGAACCGTACCCGGATCTCCGCGGTGGTGTCCTGCAGGCGGACCAGTACGTCACTCAGGCGCATCGAGTGGCCGGCGGTGCGGACCGCGAGCCAGGTGGCCCCGACCACGGCGGCGAAGGCCACCAGCAGGACGAGCTTGCCGCCGGTACTGCCGCCGGAGGTGGAGAAGAACAGCGACAGCAGGACGATCGCGGCGAAGTCGGCCACGCTGGCCGCCGCGATCGCGCTCTGCCCGACCTCACTGTCGACCTGGCCGGCGTCCTTGAGCACCGGCACGATCAGGCCCAGCGAGGTCGCGGACAGCGCGATGGCGAGCAGGAGCGGCTGGCGTACCCAGCCGACCGCACCGAAACCGAGGCCGAAACCCAGTCCCAGCAACACCGTGACGAGGTACCCGAGCAGTGCGACGGCGAGTACCCGGCCGCGCAGCCGCCGTACGTCGATCTCCAGGCCAGCGAGGAACAGCAGGAACGCGAGGCCGATCAGGGCGATGATCTGGACCGGCAGGTCCACCCGTACCCAGCCGAGCACCGCGGGACCGAGCACGATGCCCGCGACGATCTCCAGTACCACGGCCGGGATCCGCAGCCGGGGCACGAAGCCGAGCAGCAGCGGCGCCAGCACGGCGACGGCGGATACCCATAGCAGGTTGGTGAAGGATACCGGTGGCATTGCCGTCAGACCGCCGCGAAGTACGTTTCGGCCGCCTGGTGCGGTATGCCCGCCACCAACTCGGTTGTCGGATCCATCGTGTGCTCCTGCCTACCCTGGCTTGCCGCCACCGGTCGCGTCCCCTACGGTGGGAAACGTAACCCACGGGAGCCCGGGGCATCGGGCTGAGAGGGGGGCTGCCGCCCCCGACCGTCGAACCTGATCCGGGTAATGCCGGCGCAGGGAGGAGGCTCCATGGCAACCCCGTTGGGGCGCCTGCATCTGGTGACCGATTGCCGTCCCGGGCGTGACCCGGTAGCGGTGGTGCGCGCGGGGCTGTCGGTGGGTGTCCCGGTGGTGCAGGTCCGGGTGCCGGACGGGTGGACCGACCGGGCCGCGTACGAGCTGGCGTCGACGATCGAAGGGCTGTGCCGCACGGCGGGCGCCACCTGCCTGGTCAACGACCGGCTGCATGTGGCGCTCGCGGTCGGGGCCGCCGGCGGCCACGTGGGCGCGGACGACCTTCCGGTGCGGGCCGCGCGGCTGATCCTCGGCCCGCACGCGATTCTTGGTGGTACCGCTCGGGATCCGTCGACCGCGCGCGCGGCGGTCGCGGCCGGGGCGAGCTACCTCGGGGTCGGTCCGGCGTACCCGACGACCACCAAGGAGGGGCTGCCGGCCCCGATCGGGGTGGCCGGGATCGGTGCGGTGGCGGCGGCGGTGGACGTACCGGTGATCGCGATCGGCGCGGTCACCGCCGAGCGGATCCCGGCGTTGCTGGACGCCGGGGCGTACGGGGTCGCGGTGGTCAGCGCGGTCAGCGGTGCCGCCGATCCGGCTTCGGCGTGCGCCCGGCTCCTGGCCGCGTTGCCGGTCGGGGACCGCGGATGAGCGCCGCCTTGCCGGTCCGGCCCAAGTGCCGGCCCACGAAGACCCGGGTCGCGATCGTCGGGGGCGGGATCGTCGGGCTGTCCATCGCGTGGCGGCTGACCCAGCGGGGGTACCCGGTGACGGTGCACGACCCGGGCCCGGGTACCGGCGCCTCGTCCGTGGCGGCCGGGATGCTCAGCCCCGCCGGG
>VAXX01000234.1 GCA_005885115.1 Actinomycetota bacterium
CCCGTACCTGCATCGCGAACAGCCCCGGCACCACCAGTCCCAGCCGTACGCCCCGCAGCCCGAGCATCGGGTTCTGTTCGTGCATCTTCCGTACGGCGGCCAGCAACCGTCGGTCCCGCCCCGGATCCTCGCCGCGCTCCCCGGCCAGGGCCACCCGTACGGACAGCTCCGGCAGTGGCGGCAGGAACTCGTGCAGCGGCGGGTCGATCAGGCGTACCGTCACCGGCAGGCCGGACATCGCCCGGAAGATCCCCTCGAAGTCCTTGCGCTGCAACGGAAGTAGTGCGTCCAGGGCGCGTACCCGGTCCTCGGCGGAGTCGGCGAGGATGAGCGCCTCGACCAGTTCCCGGCGCTCGCCGAGGAACATGTGCTCGGTCCGGCACAGCCCGATCCCGGCCGCCCCGAACCGGCGCGCCCGGGCCGCGTCCTCCGGCGTATCCGCGTTGGTACGCACGGCGAGGCGCCGCTTCCCGTCGGCGTGCGCCAGGATCCGGTGCACCGCCGCGACGAGCGGGTCGTCGGTCAGCTCGCCCTCGAAGTACTTCACGACAGGCGACGGCTCGACGGCCACCTCACCGAGGTACACCTTGCCGGTCGTACCGTCGATCGAGATGACCTCGCCCTCGGGTACCACCTGTCCGTCCACTGTGAACTGTCCATTGTGGACGTCCACCTCGATCGAGTCGGCACCGCAGACGCAGGTCTTGCCCATCCCCCGGGCCACCACCGCGGCGTGGCTGGTCTTCCCGCCCCGGGAGGTCAGGATCCCCTGCGCCGCGATCATTCCGGGCAGGTCGTCCGGGTTGGTTTCCCGGCGTACCAGGATGACCGGCTCGCCCTCGGCCGCGCGCTTGGTCGCCTGCGCCGAGTCGAACACCACCGCGCCCACGGCCGCGCCCGGCGACGCGCCGACCCCGCTGGCCAGCTCGACCCGCGCGCCGTCCTGAGCGAAGGTCGGGAACATCAGCTGGGCGAGCTGCGCGCCATTGACCCGCGACAGCGCCTCGTCCAGGTCGATGACGCCCTCGTCGACGAGCTGGCTGGCGATGATGAACGCGGCCGCCGGCGTCCGCTTGCCCACCCGGGTCTGCAGCATCCACAGCTTCCCGCGCTCGATGGTGAACTCGATGTCGCACAGGTCGCGGTAGTGCTCCTCGAGTACGCCCATGATGCGGGTCAGCTCGGCGAAGGCGCCAGGGTCCAGGTGCGCCAGGTCCTGCAACGGAATCGTGTTGCGGATCCCGGCGACCACGTCCTCGCCCTGCGCGTTGGACAGGTAGTCCCCGTACACCCCACGCGCGCCGGTGGCCGGGTCACGGGTGAACGCGACGCCGGTACCGGAGTCCGCGCCCAGGTTGCCGAAGACCATCGCGACGATGTTCACGGCGGTACCGAGGTCGGCCGGGATCCGCTCCTGCCGCCGGTACAGGACGGCCCGTTCGGCGTTCCACGACCGGAAGACCGCCCGGACGGCGAGGTCCATCTGCTCGCGCGGATCCAGCGGGAAGGGCCGGCCGGTGTGCTCGGTGAAGATCTCCTTGAACCGGTCGACCAACGCCGCCAGGTCCGGTGCGTCGAGGTCCACGTCCAGCGCCACGCCCTTGCGCCGCTTGGCCTCGTCGATGGCCGCCTCGAACGCCTCCCCCGGTACGTCGCACACGGTCTTGCCGAACATCTGCACCAGTCGCCGGTACGAGTCCCAGGCGAACCGCTCGTTGCCGCCGGACTGCTTGGCCAGACCGTGCACGGAGTCGTCGTTGAGCCCGACGTTGAGCACCGTCTCCATCATTCCGGGCATCGAGAACGCCGCGCCGGAACGTACCGAAACGAGCAGCGGATCTGACGGATCGCCGAGCCGGCGACCCATCCGCTGCTCCAGCGCCGCGAGGTGCCCGTCGATCTCCTCGGCGAGCCCGTCCGGCTCGGCGCCGGAGGCCAGGTACGCCCGGCACGCCTCGGTGGTGATGGTGAAGCCGGGCGGTACCGGCAGCCCGATGTTGGTCATCTCGGCGAGGTTGGCGCCCTTGCCACCCAGCAGGTCACGCAGGTCCCTGTTGCCTTCGGCGAAGTCGTACACGAATTTCGTGGTCGCCACGTCGGCCCTCCCTTGCGGCTTGTAGCGCAATGTGTGTACCCAGTGGGGCGAGCGCTTAGGCAAGGGACGCTAAGCCACTTCGGTCCTTAGCGGAGAAGGCCGTGACCGAGCACACAGATCGCACCAGAAATCCCGAGTGCGGCATTTCGAGGGAGCGCTCTCACGCGCATGAATGGTCATCGTTTCTGTGCGATTTCGCGGATGTGGAATCCTGGATCCGTGGCAGCGCTCAAGCTCGGACCGTACGTCGTGGACCCGCCGGTGGTACTCGCCCCGATGGCCGGCATCACCAACGTCGCGTTCCGACAGCTCTGCCGCGAACAGGGCGCCGGCCTGTACGTCTGCGAGATGGTCACCACCCGGGCGCTGGTCGAACGCAACCCGAAAACCATGCGGATGATCGCTTTCGGGGAGGGCGAGAGGCCGCGCAGTCTCCAGTTGTACGGGGTGGATCCGGCGACCGTACGCAAGGCCGTCGAACTCGTCGTCGCCGAGGATCTCGCCGACCACATCGACCTGAACTTCGGCTGCAGCGTCCCGAAGGTGACCCGCAAGGGCGGTGGCGCCGCGCTGCCCTGGAAACGCACGCTGTTCCGGCAGCTCGTCGCCGCCGCGGTCGACGCGGCCGACGGCCGGCCGGTCACCGTGAAGATGCGCAAGGGTATCGACGACGATCACCTGACCTACCTGGACGCCGCCCGTACCGCCCAGGACTGCGGCGTCGCCTGGGTGGCCCTGCACGCGCGGACCGCCGCCCAGCGGTACTCGGGCGAGGCGGACTGGCCCGCGATCGCCCGACTCAAGCAGGCACTGGACATCCCGGTCCTGGGCAACGGCGACATCTGGGAGGCGCAGGACGCGCTGCGGATGGTCCGGGAGACCGGGGTGGACGGCGTGGTGGTCGGGCGCGGGTGCCTGGGCCGGCCGTGGTTGTTCGCGGACCTCGCCTCCGCTTTCGAGGGGGGTACCTCGCAGCGACTTCCGAGCCTGGGTCAGGTCGCGGCGCTGATGCGCCGGCACGCCGTACTCCTGGCCCGGTGGCTGGGCTCGGAGACCGAGGGCGTGGTCGACTTCCGCAAGCACGTCGCGTGGTACCTCAAGGGCTTCCCGGTCGGTTCCGAACTGCGCCGGGCCCTGGCCATGGCCTCGTCGCTGGCCGAACTGGACGACCTGCTCGGCCAGTTGGACCCGGCCGTACCGTTCCCGACCGAGATCCTCGGTCAGCCGCGCGGCCGGACCAACGCCCCCAAACGGGTCACCCTGCCGGAGGGCTGGCTCGCGGACCGGGACACCGAGTGCGTACCCGACGGCGCGGAATTGGACGATTCCGGCGGCTGACCAGGGTCGGGATGGCGACACTGGGCAGCGCAAAGGTCAATTTCTCATAAACGCTGGGTACGGGGCAGCGCGCAGTTGCGGTACCCGACTATCGTTCCGGGGTCAGGTCCCCCGAGAGGGCCCAGGAGGCCGTCATGTCCGACCCGTATGGTCAGCCCTACGACCCCAACCGTGGGTACGGGCAGTCGGGCCACCCCGGCGGTCAGGGCTATCCCGGCCCGGGCGGTCAGGGTTATCCCAACCAGGGCTACCCCAACCAGGGGGGCTACTCCGAGCCCGGCTACGGCGAGCCGGCGTACCAGGATCCCCGCTACGGCGATCAGCGCTACCCGGACCAGGGCTACCAGCAGCCGAACTACCCGCAGTCCCCGGCCGGCTGGGGTCCGCCACCGCCGGACCAGGGCGGCTACCAGCCGTACCAGCAGGATCCCTACGGCGCCCCGCCACCGATCAAGAAGAAGTCGAAGGCACCGCTGATCATCGGGATCATCGTCCTGGTCGTGGTCGTCCTGTGCGGTGGCCTCGTCCTGATCGGGGTGCTCGCCAGCAAGGACAAGACGAACACCGCCACCACCGCCAACTCCAGCACCGGCGCCATCACGGGCGCCACCAGCGCGGCCCCGCCCGCCGTCAAGATCTCCTTCAACTCGCCGGACCGGATCGGCGTACTGCGCAAGTCGAGCGACCAGTCCCGCGCGACGACCATGAAGGACGGCATGCGCAACGCCGGCCTCGATGACCCGTTCGCGGTGATGTACGAGGACACCACCGCCAAAGGCAAGGTCGCCATCGCGTGGGGCGGCACCGGCAGCGCCTTCGGCGGCGGCGGCGCGCAGGCCCAGCTCGACTCGTTCTTCGGCTCGGCCGGCGGGCAGCTCGGCGGCGGCACGGTGGGCACCCGCCAGGACGTCGACCCCGGCACGATCGGTGGTTCGGCGCAGTGCGCGAAGGTCGACGGCA
>VAXX01000235.1 GCA_005885115.1 Actinomycetota bacterium
AACCTGGAACGCTCCACCCCGTGCGGCACCGACCACTACGACCAGACCTTCGGCATCCCGAGCGCGTTCACCCGACCCTGGGCGGTCAAGCAGGGCTGGTACGGGTTCGGTGACTCACCCGAGCACCCGTGCACGAAGGGCGCGGTGGCGCCGCTCCCCGGGCCGGGCACCGTCGTGCCGGCGGTCGCCACGATCGGCGTCCTGACCGGCGCGGTCCTGCACACCACCGGCACCGTGGGGCCGGACCACCGCGCGATCGTGGTGGTGCTGACCCAGCATCCCGACGGTACCCACTTCGCCGACGCCGCCGCGACGCTGACCCGGCTGACCCGGGCGCTACCGGTGCCGGGCGGCGTACCGGCATAGGTCGCCGGCCATGATCCACCCAGCGCGTTACGCCGGCGCGGCGGTGCTTGTCCTCGTGGCCGGCTGCGCGCCGACCTCGCCGGGGCCGGTGCCGCCGCCCGGGCCGAGCTGGCGCGAGGTGGCGCTGCCGGCCAGCGCCGCGGGGCGGCCCGAGGTCCGCGACATCACGAGCTGCCCGGGCCATGGGTACGCCGCGGGCGGGTACCGCGCCCCGGACGGCACCACGACACCGGCGCTGTGGTCCACAGTGGACGGTCGTACCTGGCGGGCGGTAACCGTACAACCGAGGTCGGCGTACGGGCCGCGGCACCTGCTGTCCACGGTGGCCTGCCGGGGTGACACGGTCGTCGCGGTCGGTTCGGCACCCGGCGGGGTACACGGGAACCTGCGCACCAACACCTGGATCGGCACCGCCCCGGGTCCGCTGACCGAGGTACCGTCGGCGTTCGAGCTGTTCGGCGGACCCGAGCAGATCGGTGTCGGGCCGCTCGTCGCCGGTACGGACGGGTGGCTGCTCGGTGGCGCCCGGACCGACGCCAACGGCGATGCCGGGGCCGCCGTGTGGACGTCGGCCGACGGCGTACGGTTCGGGCTCGTCGACGCCGACCCGGCCCTGGAGTCCGACGCCACCGGCGAGAGCGTCCTGACCGGGGTCGCCGCCGTACCGGGCGGGTACGTGGCGGTCGGCAGCCTGGTACCGGCCCGGAACCCGGTGGCCCGCCAACCGCTGGTGTGGCGTTCGACGGACGGGCGGCGGTGGACCCGGGAGGTGGTACCGCACACCGGCGAGGACGCCGACGTCGAGGCGGTGCTGCCGTACCGGTCCGGCCTGCTCGCCCTGGGCGTCCAGGGCAACCGGTTCGGTACCTGGCTGCGCGCGGCGGACCGGTGGCGGCGCGGCATCCGGTTCGCCGCGCTTGCCGGCACGAACCTGCCGCAGATCACCGGACTGGTCGCGATCGGCGGGACGGCTTTCACGGTCGGCTCCCACGGTACCCGGTTCCGGCTGTGGCGCTCCCCCGACGCGTACACCTGGACGGAACTGTCGATGCCCGTCCCCGTACCCGCCGGTGGTCTGGGAACGGCCCGGCTCGCGGCCCTGGACGGCCGGCTGCTGCTCGCCGCCGGCGGTGCCGGCAGCCTCCTCTGGTGGGCCGCGGCCGGCGGCTGACCGCCCGGCGTGCGGACCCGTATGGTGGTCAGGATGAGCGGTTCCGGGACGGCCGAGGGATCCGGGCTGCGCTACGCCAGCGGACCCGGGCGGTGGGTGCTGGCCGCCACCGTCCTCGGCTCGGCGATCGCCGCCATCGACGCCACCGTGGTCGGTATCGCGTTGCCGGCGATCGGCCGCGAGTTCCACACGGGCCTGGCCACCCTGCAATGGGTGGTCACCGCCTACACCCTGACGCTGGCCGGGCTGCTGCTGGTCGCCGGCGCGCTGGGCGACCGGTACGGGCGCCGGAAGGTGTTCGTGATCGGCGTGGTCTGGTTCGCCCTCGCCTCGGTGCTGTGCGGCCTCGCCCCGAGCGCGGGCGTGCTGATCGCCGCGCGGGCGTTGCAGGGCGTCGGCGCGGCGCTGCTGACCCCGGGGAGCCTGGCGATCCTGGAGGCGTCGTTCGTCCCGGCCGACCGGGGCAAGGCGATCGGCGCGTGGTCGGGCCTGGGCGGCGTGGCCACCGCGATCGGGCCGTTCCTCGGCGGCTGGCTGGTGCAGACCGCGTCCTGGCGGCTCATCTTCGCGATCAACCTGCCGATCGCCGCGCTGGTCATCGCCCTGGCGGTTCGGCACGTCCCGGAATCGCACGACTCCGAAGCGACCGGCCGGGTGGACAGCGCCGGCGGGGTCCTGGTGACGCTGGGCCTGGTCGGCCTCACGTACGGGCTGATCGAGGGCCCGGTCAACGGCTGGTCCAGTGCTGGCGTCCTGACCGCGCTCGTCGGCGGCGTCGTGCTGCTGGTCACGTTCGCCGTCTGGGAACGCCGGGCCCGTACCCCGATGCTGCCGCTGGAGCTGTTCGCCTCCACCCAGTTCACCGCCACGAACCTGGTGACCTTCGTGCTGTACGGGGCCCTCGGCGGCACCCTGTTCCTGCTGCCCATCACCTTGCAGCAGGTGTCCGGGTACACGGCGATCCAGGCGGGCGTCTCGCTGCTCCCGTTGACCCTCGTCATGCTCGCCCTGTCGGCCCGCTCCGGGGCCCTGGCCGCCCGGATCGGTCCACGGCTCCAGATGACCGTCGGGCCGATCCTCGCCGGCGCCGGCCTGGCCCTGTTCACCCTGGTGGACCGCAACGGCGCGTACCTGACCGAGGTGTTCCCCGCGATCGTCGTCCTCGGGCTCGGGCTGGCGACAACCGTCGCGCCGCTGACCTCGACGGTCCTCGGCGCGGTACCGGCCCGGCACGCCGGGATGGCCTCGGCGGTCAACAACGACGTCGCCCGGGCCGCCGGCCTGATCGCCGTCGCGGTGCTGCCCTCGGTCGCCGGCATCACCGGAGCCGCGTACCTGCACCCGGAGATGTTCGCCGCCGGGTTCCACACCGCCTCGCTGATCGCGGGCGGGCTGTGCGTACTCGGTGGGGTGCTCGCCGGGCTGACGATCCGCAACCCGCGTCCGGTCGCCGTACCCGAACCCGAGGCGCCGCAACGGCTGCACTGCGCCCTGGAGGCGACCCCGGCGCAACGGACGACCGCGGCGCGGAGCTGACCGGGCTCAGGCTACCGCCGGCACCGGTTCGGTGCGGGTGCCCTGGCGCGGGATCTGGTCGTGCCGCAGGCCCAGGTGCCCGGCGGCGGTCGCGCTGATCGCGGCCAGGCGCAGGCACACCCCCATCGTCTGGCAGATCCGCCGGGCCACGGCGAGCGTGGCGACGCCGGCGGCGTCCATCGCGTCCACGGCCCGAAGATCCAGCCGGATGGTACCCACATGGCCCCGGTTGAGTACCGCCGTCAGGGCGGCCCGCAACTGTCCACTGGTGAGGTGCGTGAGCTGGCCGTGAAGCATGATCTGGACTTCACCGAACACCGGTCGACCGACCGTGATCTCCAGCATCTCTCACCGTCCGTATCCGGGTGGTGGCCGATTGCGTAGGAAGCGTACCCGGCGCGGCCGGCAAACGCGAGTGCTCGTTCCCCGTTGGCGCAACGGTTTCTCCGGGCCGGGATCCGCGCCCGGACGGTTCAGGGTTGCGGGGTACCGGCCGCCTGGCCGAAGGCGGCGCCGAGCCCGGTCAGGTCCACCGGCCGCCGGGCCTCGGCGGGTACGTGGTCAACCAGCGGGCGCATCACCTCCAGCGCCGCGAGGATCTCCCGCCCGACCTGCTCCACCGGGCGCATCGCATCGACCGAGACCAGGATGCCGCGCTGGGCGTACCAGGAGACGATCGGCGCGGTCACCTCGTGGTAGAGCGCCAGCCGCCGTTCGACCACCTCCCGGGTGTCGTCGGAGCGGTGCTCCAGCGCGGCCCGGGCGAGCAGCCGGCGGACCAGCTCGTGATCCTGTGCCTGCAGGTGCAGGGCGACGTCGGCGGTCATCCCGTACTCGACGCCGAACGCGTACAGCGACCGGGCCTGGGCCATGTTGCGGGGTACGCCGTCCAGGACGTACCCGCCCCCGGCGGCCTTGGCCGCGAGCAGCGCGACCCGCACCAGCTCCAGCACCGTCTCGTCCGGTACCAGCCCGCCCTGGTCCAGGTGCTCCTGGACGATCCGGCCCAGCTCCGTCCGGCGCGCGACATGGTCGCGCAGCAGCACTCCGGTGGCGATGTGCGGGACGTCGAAGTGCGCCGCGATCAGTGCACCCTGGGTGCCCTTGCCCGCACCCGGCGGCGCGATCATCAGTACCCGCACCCGACCATCCTAGGCGCGCCGGCCCCGACGGCGGGTACCCCGGCGCTGGCGGGACCGGACGGGACGCGAAATGATGGGCGCGTGCGCGGAGATCACGACCCGTACCCGCCGCGGCAGCCGGACCCCTGGCGGGGCCCGCCGCAGCCGCCGGACGGGACGCGCCTGCCGGCCTGGCTTGAGGAGCGGCTGTTCGACCGGCGGACGGTCATGCTGCACGGGCCGTTGACCGGCCCGGTCGCCAGCCAGGTCGCGGCGGCGCTGCTGACCTTGGACGCGATGGGTCGGGAAGCGGTACAGCTGCACGTCGCGGCCCAGGACGGCGAGCTGGGCGCGGCCTTCGCCGTGGTGGACGCGATCGACGCGATGCACGCGCCGGTGCACGTGGTGGTCACCGCGCACCTGGGCGGCGCGACGCTGGCGGTCCTCGCGGCCGCCGACCGCCGGCTGGCGTACCGGCACGCGCGGATCCGGCTGGCCGAGCCGCGCGCCGCGGCCGTCGCCGGTACCGCCGACGAGGTCGCCATCGCCGCCGGCCAGTACCTGCGCGAGCTGGAGGAGCTGGCGGTACGCCTGGCCCAGGTCACCGGTCAGTCGCGCAGCCGGGTCGAGGACGACCTGTCCACCGGGCGTACGTTGACCGCCGAGGAGGCCCGCGAGTACGGCCTGATCGACGAGATC
>VAXX01000592.1 GCA_005885115.1 Actinomycetota bacterium
CCACCTCTCGTCGAGCCGGCCGGTGTCGTACGGGCACAGGATCGTCGCGTGCCGGCCGGTGAACGCGGTGTTGATCAGCGCCTCGTGCTGCGCGCAGGCCGGGTACTCGGCGGCGCTGCGCCCCGCCCAGATGGGTTCGCCGATGATCCGTACCGGGGCGTCCGGGTACTGGGCGGCGAAGGCGAGCAGCACGGCCGGGATGATCCGGCCGGGGTTGCGCCCGGCGACGCTCATGTCATGCAGGGCGACCCGGGCCGCGTCGGCGCCCAGCGCGTCCCGGATGAGTTCCAGGTTCCGGCCCGGTACGGCCACCATCACCGGCTCGCCCGCGGCCAGCCCGGCCCGGATGAAGGGGACCGTGCCGGCCAGGTACTCCGCCCGGTCGGCATACAGCAGAGCCGGATGGACGAACGGGTCGGCACGCGTCGGTGCGGTCATCGGTACGCCACCGGCTCGACGTACCGATCCCCGCCAGAAAGGCTCATTACAGCCACCATAGCCCCGCCACCGCCGGTCCGCCGCGCTGCCTGCGGCGCGCTGCCGGCGCCCACTAGGATCGACTCGCTCCTGCTGTCCGCCGATCCCGGACGGCACGAGGCGAGGGGGGAACGTGAGCGAGGATGCGCGGCCGCGCGCGGAGACGGACCTGGTGATCGTCACGGGGGTGTCGGGCGGGGGCCGCAGTACGGTGGCCCGGGCCCTGGAGAACGTCGGCTACTACGTGGTGGACAACCTGCCCCAGGCCCTGATGCTCGACATGGCGGAGCTGGCGTACAAGGCCGGCGGGATGGCCCGCAAGACGGCCATGGTGCTCGACGTCCGCAGCCGGGCCTTCTCCACCGACCTGACCGGGGCGGTACAGGCGTTGCGGGACCAGGGCTTCTCGCCGCGCGTGGTGTTCGTCGACGCGGACACCGACGTGTTGATCCGGCGGTTCGAGAGCGTCCGGCGGCCGCACCCGTTGCAGGGGGAGGGGCGGCTCTCGGACGGGATCGGCGCCGAGCGCGAGCTGCTGGTCGAGGCGCGGGGGCAGGCCGACGTACTGATCGACACCACCCACCTCAACGTCAACCAGCTCCGCAGCCGGGTCGAGGAGCTGTTCGGCGGGGAGGACTCGCGGGGGCTGCGGGTGACGGTACTGTCGTTCGGGTTCAAGTACGGGCTGCCGCCGGACGCCGACTTCGTCCTCGACGCCCGGTTCCTGCCCAACCCGTACTGGGTTCCGGACCTGCGCGACCACACCGGCCAGGAGCGGGAGGTCAGCGAGTACGTGCTGGGTCAGCAGGGCGCGCAGCGGTTCGTCGAGACGTACGCCCGACTGATCGCGACCACCGCCTCCGGTTTCGAACGGGAGGGCAAGCGCTACCTCACCGTCGCGGTCGGCTGCACC
>VAXX01000236.1:0-4782 GCA_005885115.1 Actinomycetota bacterium
GTGACGATCCCGCCGGCCGGGCCCACTGGCGACGTGACCCGGCAGGAGCGCCAGGCGGTGGCCGCGATCCCGCCGCCCGACGCGTTCGGCACCGGTGTGGACCCGGCCGCGCCCGCGCCGTCGCCGGTGGACGACCACCTGACCGACGCGTGCACGGCCGGTCCGCTGCCCTCGGACCGGCACACCTGGGGCGGCTCCAGCCAGACGTGGCGCCTCGGCGACGGCAGCACGATCGAGGTGTACGCGCAGGGGTACGACATCCCCGGTGCGACCGTGCTCCGCGAGGTCACCGACCGGATCGCGTGCTCGGCATACCCGGCGGCCCCGGACTCCCGGGAGCGGATCACGGTGCATCGCGACGTGACCGTCGACGGGGTCTCCGTACCCGGTGGCGCCCTGTACTTCTGCGAGACCGCCACGAGGAGCCGGTGTACCGGACTGCTCGTCCGTGACGACGTGGTGACCCGCGTCGTCACCGTCGCCGGCACGCTCGACCGGGCCGAGCAGGTGCTGCGCCAGGCGGTACCGGTGGCCGCGCGCCGTCTCGCCGCCGCTTGGTGAACCCGTAAACCGGACGACGGGGGCGCGTCGTACAGCTGACGCCGGACGGTCCCCAGATCGTGCCGTACCCGGCGCCACCGACCGGTCCGGCGCAGCCCCGCGCCCCTACCGTCGGTCGCAGCGATCGAAGGAGGAGCGGTGGAGCTGGTGAAGTCGGGCGGTCCGGCGCCGCGACGTCGGAAGCTGGAGATCTGGTTGGTGGTCGGCCCGGCGCGTATCAAGATTTTGAGGCAGGTTGTTCAGGGATTCATTGAGTGATCCGGTGTCTGGTCCGGATCGCACGGCTTGTTGATCCAAACGGCTGGACGCAGGGCGGCTGGTTCGGGGTGCTTGCGTACGAACCGTTCGGGGTTGCGGGTGTAGGCGGCGGTCAGGACGTCGGCGCGGGCGGACCGGATCGCGTCGGACTGTCCATAGTGGACTGACTCGGGTGTGTGCCAGGCGATGCCGGAATGCCGATGCTGCGTGTTGTACCAGCGGAAGAAGCGTTGGCAGAACGCCCGGGCGTCCTCGATGCACCGAACCGGTCGGGGAAGTCGGGCCGGTACTTCAGGGTCCGGAACTGCGCCTCCACGTACCGGCTGTAGATATCGATGATCACGTACAGGTAGAAGGAGGTCCACTTCGTCGGGCCAAGTAGCTTGGTGATGTCCCAGCTGTAGACCTGGTTCGGTGCGGTGGCCACCAGTTCCGGCTTGACCCGCGCCGGGTGGGTGGCCTGCCGCCCACGCTCACGGACCTCCCCATGCGCGCGCAGGATCCGGTACATCGTCGAGGTCGACGCCAGGTAGACACCCTCGTCGAGCAGCTCGTGGTACACGGTGGCCGGAGCCTTGTCCACGAACTCGGGGGCTGTTGAACAGTGCCCGCACCGTGTCCCGCTCGGCCGCCGGCAGCTCCCGTGGCTGCGGCCTGCGCTCGCGCACCGGCTTGAGCGGTGGCGGGGACTGGCGGTGGCGGCGGTAGTGGTTGGCCTGCGGCCGGCCGGTCGCCCGGCACGCCGCCCGCTTTGAGCCCATAATCGTTGTCAGTTCAGCGACCGCGTCGTCGATCATCGTGTGGGCTCGCTCCCGGTGCTCGGGCTGTCGGTCGCGAGCTGACCCAACAACGCGGAGAGCTTTCCCTGCACCTCGATGACCTTGCGGGCCTTGTCCAGGTCGGCCTGCAAACGCTCAACGTCCTTACGTAGCTTGGCGTTCTCCCGCTCCACCGGATCCGCCGGCGGCCGACCCGCCGGCTTCGCCAACGCCGCCAACGCCGCCAACGCCGCCTGAGCCCGCTGCTGCCGCCACGCCGAGATCAACGACGTGTACAACCCCTCCCGACGCAGCAACGCACCCTTGCCCGCCTTGTCCAGACCGTCGTACTCCTCCAAGACCCGCGCCTTGTACGCCGCGGAGTATGTCCGCGACCGCGCCTTCGCCGGCACCTCCGGGTCGACGCAGGAATGTGTGGTCAAATGTTCGGCACCTTGTCGGCTATTCGGGGCGGTTGCCTCGGTGGACGTGCCAGGCGGCGACCTGGGTGCGGCTGGTGAAGCCGAGTTTGGTCAGGATGTTCTCTACGTGGCTTTCTACGGTGCGTTGGGA
The DNA here is from genome assembly GCA_005885115.1 of Actinomycetota bacterium. Taxonomy (GTDB): domain Bacteria; phylum Actinomycetota; class Actinomycetes; order Mycobacteriales; family Micromonosporaceae; genus AC-43. The sequence goes on from VAXX01000236.1 coordinate 2,151, forward strand.
GAGCACGAGGCGCTGGGCGATCTGCCTGTTGCTGAGCCCTTCGGCGAGTAGGGCGGCGACCTGTTCCTCGCGGCGGGTCAGCCGTGGTCCCTTGTCGCCGTGCTCGGCTTGCCGCTCGGGGGCGGCCGGTTCGCCGCCGAGGGCGTAGGCGATTGCCTCGTCGGTGGTGAGTTCGCCGCCGCGGCGCACCTCGGCGTCGAAGGCGGCCTCGCCCAGGGCGCCGCGGGCAGCGGCGGCGGTCTCGTCTCGGCGTACCAGCGGGCCGGCGCTGAGGATCGATCCGCCGATGCTGCGCCAGTGCGCGTTAGCGGCGCCGAGCAAGCGCGCGGCCCGCGCGTGCTGGCGTTTGAGCGCGGCGATCCAGGCCAGGATCTCCAGTCCGGAGCCGGCGCCGTGCGTGTCGCGCAGGTCGCGACGCAGTTCCAGGCTTTCCCGGGCGTACCTTTCGGCCTGTCCGAGGTCGGGTAGCGCGAGTGCTTGCAGGGCGGAGTTGAACAGCACCAGGCCCAGGTACCAGCGGTCGCCGTGGGCGTGGCAGATCGCCCGGCAGTCGGCTAGCAGTTCCCCGGCCCGCTGAGGATCGCCTCGGATCAGAAACACCAAGGCCAACAGGACCTTGGCGTAGGCGACCTGCGGGTGCACCGGGTCCACCGCAGCGGCGTGAGCCACTGCCTGCTCCAGCAGCGGCGCCGCGGCCTGGTCGCCACGGTACAAGGCCCCGATGCCTAGCATGGTCAAGGCCTCGGCCACGTACAGGGGTTCGTCGAACCGGCGGGCCTGCTCCAGACCCGCGCCGGCCAGGTCGGCGGCCGTCTCGTGCTCGCCTTGCAGCAGCGCGATGCGCGCCCGTGCGGCCAGCGCGCGGATGCGCTCGCGGCTGGGGTGGGGATCGGCGGCCAGCACCCGCTCCAGCCATAGCCGGCCCTCCCGGGCCTCGCCGCAGCCGTACCACAGGTAGTGCAACGCCCCGGCCAGGCGCACCCCCACCCGGGCATCGCCGGCGTTCAGGCAGTAGCCCAGCGCCGCGCGCAGGTTGTCCAACTCGGCGCGCATCCGCCGTGACCAAGCGACCTGCCGGGGGCCGAACCAGTCGGCGTGGAAGCGTTCGGCCAGCTCCAGATAGAAGTCACGATGCCGGCGCCGCAGCATCGGCTCGTCCACTCCGTATCGGTGATGCGCGGTAGCCGGATCGCACAGGCGCTCCCGCCCGTACTCGGCCAGGGTATCCAGCAGCCGGTACCGGCGCCCGTCGACGTCGGCGCCGGCGCCGGCGCCGGCAAGCATCACTGACTTGTCCACCAACCTGCCCAGCGTGGCCAGCACAGCACCGGCGGGCAGGCCGTCCCCGCCGCACACCGCCTCAGCAGCCGGCAGGTCGAAGCTGCCGGCGAACACCGCCGCGCGCATCCACAACAGCTGCTCGTGCTTGGAGCACAGCTCGAAGCTCCACTGCACCGCGGCGCGCAGCGTCTGATGCCGCGCTAAGGCCGCCCGGTTACCCGTGGTCAACAGCCCGAACCGGTCAGCCAGCCGCTCGGCCAGCTGCGTCAACGACAGTGTTCGTAGCCGGGCCGCGGCCAGCTCGATGGCCAGCGGTAGCCCGTCCACCTGGCGACACACCGCGGCCACCACCGCAGCGTTGTCATCGTTGAGCGCGAACTCGCCGTTGACGGCGGTGGCCCGGTCAATGAACAACGCCACTGCCGGGGACCCGGTCGCCGCTGCCGCCCGCAGCGGCGCCACCGCCGCCGGCATCGCCAGCGGCTCCACCGGGTACAGGTGCTCGCCGACAACTTGCAGCGACTCGCGACTGGTGGCCATTACCCGCAGCCCGGGCGCGGCACGCAGCAACCCGACCACCAGCCGCGACACCGCCGGCACCAGATGCTCACAGTTGTCCACCACCAGCAACAGCTGCCGCTGCGCCAGGAACTCGGCCAGCAGCTCCTCCGGGTCACGAACCGTTTGATCAGCGATGCCCACCGCCCGCGCCACCAGCTGGGGCAACAGCACCGGATCTCCCAAGCCAGCCAGCCCCGCCAGCCATACTCCGTCGGCAAACGAACGCCGCACCTGCCCAGCGGCCCGCAGCGCCAGTCTCGTCTTGCCAACTCCACCAACCCCGGTCAAGGTCAACAGCCGCGTGGTGGACAGCAGCCGCCTGATCTCGGTCAACTCTCGGCGCCGATCGAGAAAACTGGCAATCTCACTCGGCAGGTTGCCCGACGGTAGCCGCCTGATCACGCAGGTGACACTACCGGCGGCGCCGCCGACCGGCGCGGCCGAGAAACGAGCAATCCACCAGGGGTGGGCAATCCGGCCTCATGTCGTGTGTCACCGCAAGGTGATCCTCAGGCTGTGCCGCCCGAGTGAGCATGGGTGGACGCTGATCATCGAGCATCACCTGCTTCGACTCGGCCGGCTCGCCAACACCTCGCCCGACCAGATCATCGGCCTACTCCAGCCATGCTTCCGGGCATTGGCCACGCTCCAGACGCCACAGTCGACCAACCAGCCACCCGCCCACGGCTGAGCCGTGCCAGACGCTCAACGATGAGCTCGACATCCGCATATGCCGCTGATCGCGCGTACCCACCGTGACCGCGATCGGCGGAGTCAGCGCGCACGTGCC
>VAXX01000236.1:4839-5344 GCA_005885115.1 Actinomycetota bacterium
GTTCGAGGACTTCCCCGCGCATCATTGCGTTGAAGCCGGCGTCCCGTTCGCCCTCGGGGCGACGGGCCGTGTATGTCACGCTGTATCCGTCCGGATCCGTGACTCGTAGATCCCGGGTGTTCCACGGCGTGTCGGTAGGCCCTTCGACGGTGCCGCCGCCGTGCCCGCGGGCGCGTTCGGCGATGGCGTCGAGCTGCTCTACGTGGGCCATGATGCTGTATGTCCACTGCCCGCCGGTCGGCGCCCGACCCTGACGGATCAGGATGTCCTGGTAGCGCCAGCGGCGCAGGTGCACCAGCGAGGGGCCATCCGGGCCGGGAATGGAAAACAGCACGATGAAGTCCAGACCGTTGACGTACCAATCGATGGTCTGGTCGAGGTCGCTGACCGTGAACGTGACAAAGGCTGGCATCCCATAGATGTCGCGGGTGATCTCCTGCGAGGTGATGTCCATGTCTGCGACCGTAGGGCCTCCCGTAACGGGAGGCTCAAGTCGTGTTGGTCG
>VAXX01000237.1 GCA_005885115.1 Actinomycetota bacterium
CCACACCGGCGTATAGGGAGCCCGCACGTGACCGCCTTCCGCGTGACCGAACGGTCGATCGCCACCAACGTGCTCGTCGGGTTGCAGGGCAACCTCGACCGGATGGGCAGTCTGCAGGAGCAGCTCTCCAGCGGCAAGCAGTTCGCCAAGCCGTCCGACTCGCCGGCCGGCGCGACCGCCGCCATGCAGTACCGCGGCGAGATGGCCCGGGCCCAGCAGCACGGGCGCAACGCCAGCGACGGGCTCGGCTGGCTCGGTACCGTCGACACCACCCTCAGCAACGTGATGGACCAGGTACAGCGGACCCGGCAACTGGCGCTGGAAGGCATGTCCAACGGCGCCGGCGGCTCCCAGGGGGCGCGGGAGGCGATCGCGGCCGAGGTCGACCAGATCCGCCAGACGTCGATGGGCCTGGCCAACACCAAGTACGGCGACCGGCCGGTCTTCGGGGGTACCACGGCGAGCTCCGCCGCGTACGACGCGGCCGGCAACTACCTGGGGGACACCGGCGCCGTCCAGCGGACCGTCGGGGACAACGTCAAGGTCCAGGTGGGGGTACCGGGGACGGACGCGTTCGGGACCGGCTCGACCCAGCTGTTCACCGTCATGGCGGACATCTCGAACGACCTGCGGACCAACCCGAGCGCGCTCAGCGGCGACCTGGACCGGCTCGACACGGCGACGACGACGCTCAAGTTCGTCCAGTCCACCGTCGGTGCCCGGTACAATCAGCTGACCCAGATGCAGCAGTTGGCCAGCGATCGGACCGACGCGTTGACGGCTCAGCTGTCCAACGTCGAGGACATCGACCTGCCCAAGACGATCACCGAGATGCAGCTGCAACAGACCGCGTACCAGGCGGCGCTGTCTGCTGGCGCCAAGGTCGTACAGCCGTCGCTGGTTGACTTTCTGCGCTAGCGGACCGGCCGGCGCGCCCGAGGAGATTGATGACCGCCCAACTGATCGACGTCACCGAGACCGCCGAGCTGCCCGTACTGGAGTTCGTCGCGCCCATGCCGGGCTTCCCCGAGCAGCGACGGTTCGTCCTGGTGCGGCTGGAGGACGAGGGCGTTCTCTACTCGCTGACCTCGATCGAGGTACCTCACCTGCGGTTTCTCGTGGTACCCCCGACGCCCTTCTTCCCGGACTACGAGATCGACATCGACAACGAGTCCCTCGTCGCCCTGGGTCTGCCCGAGGCCGATGACCTGCTCGTCCTGCTGGTCATCACGGCGGGTGACTCGCTCGCGGACACGACCGTCAACCTGATGGCGCCGATCGTGGTGAACCAGCGCAGCCGGTGCGCGGTGCAGCTCATCCTGGGCGCCAGCGGCCTTCCGGTGCGGGCTCCGCTGCTAGCCGGATAAATCGGGTATTCTTCCCTTACCGCCACTGGAGGGGGAAAGCAGAGCGTGCTCGTCCTGACCCGGCATCCCGGAGAGAGCGTCATGGTCGGCGATGACATCGTCATCACCGTGCTGGACGTACGCGGTGATGTCGTGCGCGTCGGCATCGCGGCGCCGCGCAGCATCGGCGTACACCGCGAAGAGGTGTACCGCGAGTTGCAGCGCGCCAACCGGGACGCGGCCTCGCCCAGCGACGTGGCGGTGGAGGCGCTCAGCCGGCTGCTGCGCCCGCCCGCGGCGGACCAGCCGCCCGGGGACGAGCCGGCGGAGTAGCCGCCGCTCCGGCCTGCCCGCTGCGCTACCTCCGCTCGCCTACCCCAGGGGAGCGCCGTGCGCGATCATGAAGGGTACCGGGTCGACGGCGTTGGCCCGGGTGGCCGGATAGCCGGTATGCACCTCGAAGTGCAGGTGCGGCGCGCCGGAGTTCCCTGAGCTGCCAACGAATCCGAGCGTCTGCCCGAGCGCGACGACCTGCCCGACGCTCACCAGCGGGCGGCGGATCATGTGGCAGTACCGGGTGACCGTGTTGTCGGCGTGGCGGACCTCGACGTACCAGCCGCAGCCGAGGATCGCCGCCGACCCGTCCACGTCACAGTTGTGCGTGGGGGAGGCGTTGCATTCGGCGGTGACGACGGTACCGGCGGCGGCCGCGCCGATCGGCGTACCCCGCAACGCACCGAGGTCGTCGCCGTCGTGCGTCGGTCGGGTCGGTGGCCGGAAGCCGCCCCAGATCGGCGCGGTCACCGGCTTGGCCCAGGTGACCGTGGCGATGGCGACCGGCGCGGGGGCGGCACAGGTGGCCGGGGCCGGGCCGGTCCGGCGGACGTACCCGTCGGAGACGTAACGACCGTCGGCGAGCCTGTCCCACGCCGCCGTCGTCCGTACCTTGCCGACGACCCGGGCACCGTTCTGCTGGCACAGGATGCTCAGCCGGCAGTTGTTCGCCACGGTACCGACGACCGAGGCGGTCGACGCCGGAGCGCTGCGTACCTTGAGCGGGCCGCCACCCGTACCAACGGTTGCGGTTGTCGCCCCGTCCGCGACGCCGGTGCCGGCGAGGACCAGCCCGACCACGGCGGCGGTCCCCGCGACGGTCAGCCGGTACGACCGCCGACCCCCCGGTGCGCGGTGCTGCCCGGGGTCCGGCAGGCGGTGCTTACCTCGCTGCGTCATCGGTTCAGGCTCCCGGACGCCCGGCTGCCGCCCGGTTGGCGCCCGAGTGCAAAGCGGTTGCCTTGGTAGGCAACCGTTGCGTACCCGATCGGCTCCCGGCCCGCTCCCGATGCGGGCCACCATCGTCCCTGTCGGATACGGAAGGGAAACGGGATGGGTCGGGCGGGTCGTCTGGCGGGTCGGGTGGGCCTGCTGCTGGCGGTGGCACTGGGCAGCGGGCTCGGTGTCCCGGTTGCGGCGTACGCCGATCCGGTCGGCAGCATCGTGGACGCCAACGGCCCGGACGCGATCCCCGGCTCGTACATCGTGGTGCTCAAGGACTTCGAGCGGAACCCGTACGCGTTGACCGGCCGGTACGGCGGCGTGGTGGTGCGCGAGTACGACAGTGCCGTGCACGGCTTCTCGGCCCGGATGAGTTCCGGGCAGGCGGCCCGGATGGCTGCCGATCCCGCCGTGGCGTACGTCCAGCAGGACGCCCGCGTCGCCCTGTCCGGCGCGCAACCGCACCCGCCGTCGTGGGGCCTGGACCGGATCGACCAGCGTGGATTGCCGCTCGGCGGCTGGTACATGTACCCGGACGTGCCGACCGCCACCGTGCACGCGTACGTCATCGACACCGGGCTGCGCACGACGCACGTCGAGTTCGGCGGGCGGGCCAGCAACGGTTGGGACTTCATCGACAACGATCCGGTCGCCGACGACTGCAACGGGCACGGTACGCACGTGGCCGGCACCATCGGCGGGGCCACCTTCGGCGTGGCCAAGAGCGTGCAGTTGGTCGGGGTACGGGTGCTCGACTGTTCCGGCAGCGGGTCGTACTCGCAGATCATCGCCGGTATCGACTGGGTGACCGCGAACGCGGTCAAGCCGGCCGTGGCCAACCTGAGCCTCGGCGGCCCGGCCGACCGGGCGCTGGACGACGCGGTACGCGCCTCGATCGCCTCAGGCGTCACGTACGTCGTCGCCGCCGCAAACGACAACACCGACGCCTGTACGATCTCGCCGGCCGACACCGCCGAGGCCATCACCGTCGCCGCGAGCGACAGCAACGACCAGCGCGCGTCGTTCTCCGACTGGGGATCGTGCGTGGACCTCTTCGCGCCGGGCGTGAACATCGAGTCGGCGTACGGCACCGGGGACAGCACGGTCGCGTGGATGAGCGGTACGTCCATGGCCACACCACACGTGTCCGGGGCGGCCGCGCTGATCCTCGCCGCGCACCCGGACTACACGCCGGCACAGGTGACCCAGGTACTGCTGGACAACGCGACCACCGGCCGGGTGGGGCAGGCGGGTGCCGGTACCCCCAATCGGTTGTTGTATGTCACCGGCGGCGGCGCTGATCCGGCCCCCGTCGCGGTCGTCGCGCCCTGCTGGCAGGTCGGCAACGGCGCCCGGATCGGCATCCGTGACCGTGGCACCGTCACCAGCGGCGTCCGGGTGGCCAACTGCGGCGGGCGGGCCTCGCGTGCCTCGCGGGTGGCCGTGTCCATCGCCGGCGGCCGGCGCGGTGACTACCAGATCGACCTGATCGCGCCGAACGGGCGCGCCTACCGGCTCCGCAATCCCAACCGGGACAAGGGTTCCGGCCTGAACGTCAGCTACCAGGTCAACCTGTCCGCGGTGTCCCGCAATGGCGGTTGGACGCTGCGGGTGCGCGACACCCGCCGCGGATACACCGGTGTCCTGTCCGGGTGGGGCCTGTCGGTGTAGCGTCCGCTGACCGGTTTGGCCAGCGCGACACGCCCTTGCACCCCAGCCGCACCGCGGGCGGACCGCCCGGGCAACCCCGTCCCAGGAAGGTCGTACGTGACCGCCGTATACCTGGGAGGAATCCTGATGTCTCGTACGACACGCCGGTGGATGCTGGGCCCGCTGCTGGCCCTGTCCGCCACCGCAGCGATTGTCGGGGGCAGCGTCACCGCTGCCGAAGCCGCGACCGTCACCACGACGGTGGCCGGCCCCCTCAACGTCCGCGCCGCCGCCACCACCCGGTCCGCCACGGTCGGCCGGCTGGCCAACCGGGCCCGCGTCACGCTGGTCTGCAAGGTGGCGGGGGAGAAGGTCAAGGGGAAGGTACGCACGAGCAACCAGTGGGACCGGACCGCCAGCGGTGGGTACGTCTCGCACGCGTACGTGCGGTCCAACAGCTCGCTGCCGACCTGTCCCGCTCCGGTCGTCCCGCAGCTCACCGTGGCGTCGGTCGGCCCGTACACCGGTCCGGTCGTGCTCGGCACCGTCGCCGGTGGCCCGAACGGCACCATGACCAACGCGGACTTCATCGCAGCCTCGGTCATCCCCGCGCAGCAGAG
>VAXX01000238.1:0-4278 GCA_005885115.1 Actinomycetota bacterium
GCCACCGGCGCCGGGGCGGCCTGCGGGGTGGGTACCGGCCGGACGATGATCTTGAACACCACCCCCAGCAGGCCCAGGACCAGCAGCGTCGTGGCCACGGTGCCGATGACCTTCCCGACCGACCGGCGCGTGGGCTCGGGCGGCTCCGGCACCGGCGGGACGCCGACCTGCGGCACGATCCGGCTGGCCGGCGGCGGCTGGGCCCGCCCCACCGGCGCGTACGGCTGGCGGGGCTGGGCAGGCTCAAGGGGCTGCGCAGGCTGAGGGGGCTGGGCAGGCTGGAGCGGCCGGGGTGGCTGGAAGGGCTGGGCGCGCCCGACCGGCGCCGGGTGCTGCGGATCGGGTCGGCGCGGGTACATGCACTTCCTCGCTGGAGGGGATCAACGGGGGACGCCGCCAGCCTAGCGGCGGCGGCGCCGTCCGCCCATCCGTAGGCGGGTCAGGACCGCCCGGCCGAGCCGGTGCAGCACGCCGGCCGTTTCAAAACCGAGCATCATCAGGTACGGGACGGGATCGTCGGGAGCCCACCAACCCCGTACCGTCGGCTGCCCCCGCCGGGACGGCAACGGTACGGACATCCCCCGCCAGCGGTACGCCAGCCGGGCCTTGTAGTCGCCGGTCTCCACGATCAGCCAGCGTCCGGTCTTCGGCGGGCTCGCCGGAACCGGACGCCCGGTCAGGGACAGGTGCAGAGCACGCACGGTGTCCAGGCCCGCCTCGCTCTCGACGGTCCGGAAGTTCGCGCCGATCCGCGGGTTGAAGTCACCCGACGGACTTCGCCAGGTACGCGGCCAGTTCCGTGACGGCCGGGTTGTCCTGCGCCCGGGCCAGGGCGGTCGGACCGGTACCGGGCGGCCAGTTGCGCAGTTTCCGGGCGCTCATGTTCACCGGGCACGTGCCGTCCGGCGCGGCGAAGAAGTGGACGAACCAGTCCTGCGCGTGCTCGTGCGGCAGGTACTCCTGGAGCAGCAGGCCGCTGAGGTCCCGACCCCGGAAGCGGTGCAGCAGGTCGGCCTCGTCGCGCACCACGACGGTACCGGGGACCAGCGGGTCGGTGATCTTGCTGAACGCGGCCACGTTCTTGGCGATCAGCGGGTACCCCAGTTCGCGCGCGTACTCCCGCAGCTCGGACTCCGAGCCGGGGAACCGGGTCCGGGGCGCGCCGATGCCCAGGGCGACACAGTGCCCGTACAGGCCGCGCTTGCTGTTGAGCTCGCGGGGCAGGTGCGGCGGGACGGGTGGGAGCAGGAAGTGTCCGCCCAGCACCGCCGCCTGCTCGGCGAGCAGGACGGCCGCCTCGTCGTCGCCGGCGATGGCCACGCTCGGCCGGCCGATCCGCTCGCCGATCGCGCACAGTTGCGCCGCGAGCCGCGCCGGGTCCTCGTGGCCGGTGGTCGACCAGTCGAAGGTCCCGGTCAGGTACCGGGACCGGGTGGCCGGGATGACCCGCCGCTCGGTGAGCGCGTACACCGGTACGCCGAGCCGGCCGAGGGTACGGATGGCGCCGAGCCCGCCGTGGTGGACCTGGTACCGGCCGACCTTGACCAGCAGGGCCGGTACCGAGCGGTCGATCTCGAAGTCGGGCATACCGGCAGACTCTAGTTGTCCCTGGTTGCCTGGGCCCGGGCGATCAGGTCATGCAGGGGCTTGGTTCCGGTACCCACGACCAGGCCGGTGACCAGCGCGTCGACCCAGTTCGGGATGGTGACCGCCCAGTCCGACGCGGCGATCATGTGGAGCAGGTAGAACCCGCTCGCGCCGGCCGCCGCCGTCGCCAGCGCGGTCGCCAGGCCCCACATCAGGATGGTGCGGTTGGCCTGGGCGCGGTCCTGCTTGGCCTTGGCGGCGGCCACCTCGCGCAGCGACATCGCCGGGTGCCCGTTGGACATCGCGGCCACGGCGCTCTCGTACTCGTTGCGGGTCTGCGCGCCGGGCAGCCACTGCGCGAACGGTTCGAGGAACCGCTCGACGGCGGCGGAGAAGACGACCACGCCGGCGTACGCCGAGGTCGAGCTACCGATCTTGAACGGGACCGCGTGGTTGCCCCAGCGCTGCAGGACGTACGCCACGATCGTGCCGAGCCCGACGAGGACGAACGACACCATGACGGTACCGGCGCCGGCGCTCCTGGACGCGACCGCGGCCGCCTCGGCGTTGGCCGCCCAGGTGGGTACCGCCGAGGACAGCGACTGTGCCGGCGCGTCCGCACCGGCCGGCGGCCCCTGCGCCGGTACCGCGGGCGGATTCGGTTGCGGAGCAACGGTTGGCGGGGTTGCCCGGCCGATGGCGGTCGGTCCCATGACGTCGACTCGGCGTACCAGTGCCATGACTCACCTCAGCGCGCGTGTTCGGATAAGCCGGCACAGGCTACGGGGTACCGACCGGGCGCGCTATCGGCCGTTCGTCACGATGCCATTTCGCCGTGCTCAACGCACACCGCCCGCCATCCGGCCGGCAGCACCTGTACCTTCATCCGGCGCCGGCAGTGCGGGCAGAACCTCGGCGGCTCCAGCGCCCGCGCCGCCCGGCAGGCGACATGGACCTCGCCGTCCAGGGCTCCACCACACCGGTCGCAGAACCTCGTCACAGCGTCGCCGACAGCGCCTTGACCGGCATCTTGAGCTCGTCGAGCAGGGCGAGGTCCTCGCCCGGCGTACGACCGAGGGTGGTGAGGTAGTTGCCGACGATCACCGCGTTGATCCCGCCGAGCAGGCCGTCCCGGGTACCGAGGTCGCCGAGGGTGATCTCGCGCCCGCCCGCGTACCGGAGAATGGTTTTCGGCAGCGCGAGCCGGAAGGCGGCGATGGCGCGCAACGCGTCGCGGGCCTGCACGACCGGCGCGTCCCCCAGCGGCGTGCCGGGCCGGGGGTTGAGGAAGTTCAACGGCACCTCGTCCGGCGCCAGCGATGCCAGTTGTACGGCGAACTCCGCGCGCTGCTCGACCGACTCGCCCAGGCCGAGGATCCCGCCGCAGCAGACCTCCATCCCGGAGTCGCGCACCATCCGCAGGGTGTCGAAGCGCTCCTCCCAGGTGTGCGTGGTCACCACCCTGGGGAAGAAGGAGCGCGCGGTCTCCAGGTTGTGGTTGTACCGGTGCACGCCCATCGCGACCAGCTCGTCAACCTGGTGCTGGGTGAGCATTCCCAGCGACGCGGCGATCTGGATGGCGGCTCCATCTGAGGCGAGCGCAGCGCGGATCGCCGCGACACCTTCGCGCATCTGGGCCATCAGCCGCTCGTCGGGACCGCGTACCGCCGCGACGATGCAGAACTCGCTCGCCCCGGTGGCGGCGGTCTGCCGGGCCGCCTCGACCAGCGCCGGGATGTCCAGCCAGACCGCCCGGACCGGCGAGGCGAACAGGCCGGACTGCGAGCAGAAGTGGCAGTCCTCCGGGCAGCCGCCGGTCTTCACCGAGACGATGCCCTCGACCTCGACCTCTGGGCCGCACCAGCGCATCCGGACCCGGTGGGCGAGGTCCAGGATCGCCGGCAGGTCGTCGTCGGGCAGCCGGAGCACGGCCAGCACGTCGGGTTCGGCGAGGCCGATTCCGGTTTCCAGGACCGCTTGCGCGGCCGTGGCGAGGGCGGGGTCGGACAGCTCTGGCATGGTCCGTACCCTACAAGGCACTGGTGGTCGTCCGGGACCGCCGGAGGTGAGAGATGGTCAACGCCCCGACGGGGGACTGGCAGGAGCGGCTGGCGCGCAAGGCCCGGCTGCGGGCCAGCGCGGGGTTGCGCCGTGAACTTCGCCCCAGGGGTACGCGCGACGGAATGGTCGACCTCGCCGGTAACGACTACCTCGGGCTGTCCCGCCATCCCGCCGTCCTCGCGGCGGCTACCACCGCCCTCGCGCAGTACGGCCTGGGGGCGACCGGCTCCCGGCTGGTACGCGGCTCCACCGACGTACACGCCGCGCTGGAGTCCGGGCTCGCCGGGCTGCTGGGCACCGAGGCGGCCCTGGTGTACTCGTCGGGCTACCTGGCCAACCTCGGCGCGGTACGGGCCCTGGTCCAGCCGAACACGCTGCTGCTGTCCGACGCGTTCAACCACGCGTCGCTGATCGACGGCTGCCGATCCTCCGGCGCCGAGATCGCGGTGTATCCGCACGGCTCGGTACCGGCCGTCGAGGCGGCCCTGGCGGCCCGGGGCGACCGGCCCGCCCTCGTCGTCACCGAGTCGGTGTTCTCCGTCGACGGCGACCTGGTCCGGCTGCCCGAGCTGCACGCCGTGTGCCGCCGGTACGGTGCCCTCCTCCTCGTCGACGACGCGCACGCGGTCG
>VAXX01000238.1:4346-8695 GCA_005885115.1 Actinomycetota bacterium
ACCTGGTCGACACCGGTCGTACGTTCATCTACGACACCGCGCTGCCGCCGCCGGTGGCCGCCGGGGCGCTGGCCGCCCTCGACCTGATCCGGGCCGGTGACGACCTGCGCGCCGAGGTACGCGAGCGGGCCGCGCTGATCGCCAAGCGCCTGCCCACGGTGTGCGAGCCGGACGCCGGTGTCGTCTCGGTCCGCGCGCCGGGCCCGCAGGAGGCCGTGGCGTGGGCCGACGCCTGCCGGGTACGCGGGGTCGCGGTCGGCTGCTTCCGGCCACCGTCCACTCCGGACAGTGGCTCGCGCCTGCGGTTGACGGTCAACGTCGGGGTACCCCGTGCCGACTTCGAAGCCGCCCTGGACACCATCGCCGAGTGTGGACCGTGAGTATCTGGCTCGTGTCCGGTACGGATACCGGGATCGGGAAGACCGTCGTCACCGCCGCGACGGCGGTGGCCGCCGCCAAGGTGGGGCAGTCGGTCGCGGTCATCAAGCCGGCCGAGTCCGGGATCGTCCCGGACTTCGGCATGGAGTCGGACATGGCGGTGGTGGCCCGGCTGGCCCGGCCGGAGAGCACCCGGGTGCTGGCGAGCTACCCGGATGCGTTGTCGCCGTTGGCCGCCGCGCAGGAGGCCGGGGCGGTACCGCTGGCGATCGGTGACGTCATCGAGGCGGTACGGGTGGCCGAGCACCGGTACGACGTGGTGCTCGTCGAGGGGGCGGGCGGGCTGCTCGTACCGATCGGGGAGGGTCGCTGGACGCTGGCCGACCTCGCCGTCGCGCTGCGCGCGCCGGTCGTCGTGGTGTCCCGCGCCGGCCTGGGTACCCTCAACCACACCGCCCTGACGCTGGAAGCCTTGGCACATCGGGGGATCAACGGGCTCGTCGTGCTCGGCTCGTGGCCCCGTACGCCCGAGCTGGTGCACTGGCGCAACCTGGCCGACGTACCGGGTGAGTTGGCCGGGGTGTTGCCGGAGGGCGCCGGAGCCCTTGACCCGCACGAGTTCCGGGCGCAGGCACCCGGCTGGCTCAGCCCGGCGCTGTACGGGCGAGCCGATCCGGCGGAGCTTCGCCGGGAAGGTGTCGCCGGTCCGCCGCCCCGGTGGCCCGAGCCCGCCTGACCACGAACGCGTCCGGCATCCGGAACGACAGGTTGTCCGGGCACCACGGCGCGCGTACCACCTCGATCTGGTGCAGCAGCGGCGCGCTCGCCTCGACCACCACGGCGGCCTCCATCCGGGCCAGGTGCGCGCCCACGCACCGGTGCGCGCCCGCGCCGAAGGCCAGGTGCCGCCGGGATCCGGGCTGGCCCGGAGCGAAGTCGTCGGGCCGCGCCACGATCTCCTTGTCCCGGCCGGCTTGGGCCAGCCACAGCACGACGCCGCGGCCGCGTGGGACCGCCACCCCGCCCAGGGTGGTGTCCCGGGCGGCCACCCGGCGCCAGGTCACGATCGGGGGTACCAGTCGCAGCCCTTCCTCCACCACGTCCTCGACCCGGATGTCCTTTGTGGACAGTCCACTGTGGACAGTCGGCTCGCCGGCCAGCCGGTGCAGCAGCAGGGTGAGGAACTGCGAGGTGGTCTCCTGCCCGGCGACGAGCAGAAAGAACAGGGCCGCCACCGGTACGTCCGGGGCCAGTCCCGCCCCGTGCGCGTGCGACCGCAGCTCGCCGACCAGGCCACCGGCGGTGGCCGCGAAGTCCCGCAGTACGGCGTGGTAGCGCCCGACGACCTCGGCGAGGTACGCCTGGCGGGCCGGGGACAGCGGCGCCCAGAACAGTTCCAGTGCCGCCCGGGAGAACTCCTTCACCACCACGGCGTCGGAGTCGGGCAGCTCGACCAGCCGGGCCAGGACCAGCAGCGGCAGGTCGGCGACGAGGTCGGCGTACAGGTCCACCTGCCCGCCCTTCGCCAGCCGCTCGTCGAGGCGGGCGACCCGGTGCGCGACGAGCGCTTCGAGCCAGGGCCGCTGCGCGGCCACCCGGTCGGGGTGCAGCGCCCGCGCGGTGATCGCCCGAATGGTGGGATGGGATGCGCCGCCGTTGTTGGCCAGGGTCGGCGGGAGCCGGAACCCGTACCGGGTCAGCACCCGCAGCGCCGGTACCGGGATCGGGGTCACCGCGTCCAGGGCGTTGTCTGGCCGGTACGTGTCCGGATCCGCCAGTACCGACTTCACCTCGGCGTACCCGCTGACCAGGGCGTACGGGCGGCCGAGCCGGTCGGTGACGGTCCGCACCGGGGGCGGCCCGGCGCGGTACTCCCAGGCCCGGAACAGCACCCCGTCAGGGTAGCCACGCCCGCCGATTTCCGGACACCCCGTACGCCCGTCGATGCCGTAGGGTCCATCGAAGGCCGCGCTCATCGGGGACCGGCCGTCCGGCCACGCCATGCCCGACGGGGAGGGGTTGCGTTGTCGGCCGTTCAGGGCGACCCTGCTTCATGGCCGCCCATCGAGTGGCCCTGGGGTTACGGAGAGCGAGGGGCATGTCGACCACCGGCGGACCCGTGCCGGACCGGGCGCCGGCCGCGCAGAACGGCCGCGCCGCCGGTCCCGCCCCGTCGGCTCCCACCGCCGGGTCCAGTCAGGCCGCCGCCGAGGTCAGCGGCCATGCCCGGACCGGTCGGCTGCGCTCGATCCGGCTCCGGCTGCTGCTGCCGATCGTGGTCGCCACCGCCGGGCTGGTCGTCCTCGGCGTGGTGCAGACCCGGTTCGCGGTCAACACCGCGCTGGACGCCCGGCGCGCGCAGGTGATGGCGGGTACGGCCACCGCGACCGTACGCCTGGCGTACCGGGTGGAGCAGGAGGTCGCCGAGGCCGACGCGCTGCGCGCCCGGGGCGGTACGTCCGGTGCGGCCCTGGTCGCCGCGGCACAGAGCCAGACGGACCTGGCCGCGCAACGGTTCCGTACCGCGGCCGCCGCCGCCCGTACCGCCGATCCGGCGCTGGGGGACGTGCTCGGCCAGGCCGGAAGCCAACTCGATCAGCTTCCCACCATCCGGGACGCCGTCCGTCAACTCAAGTCCGGGCAACTGTCCGGGGACCGGTACACCCCGCTGAGCCTGGCCCTGATCGCCGTCGCCGACGCGTTGCCGACCCAGCTCAGCGACGCGCAACTGGCCGCCACCGCGCGGGCGGTCGGGGCCATCGCCGCCGCCGAGCACCTCGGCGCCCAGCAGCGCGACCTGCTCAGCCAGGCGTTCCGGCGCGGCTCGATGACCAACACCGAGCTCGCCGACCTGGCCGAGCTGACCGGCGCGCAGGACGAGCGGATCGCCGAGTTCACCCGCAGCGCGAGCCCGGCCGAGCTGGCCCGGTACACCGAGCTGCTGCGCGGGGACGACCTGCTCGCCTCGACCCGGATGCGGACGACGCCGCTGGCCGCGCACGCCGACCTGACCGCGCTGAAGGTCGACCCGGACGTGTGGTACATCGCGCAGAGCAACACGCTGCGGCACCTGCACGAGCTGGAGCTGCGGCTGACCACCAACCTCGACCTCACCTCGCGGGAACGGCAACGGCGCGCGCAGACCAGTTCGCTGCTCACCGGTACGGCCACCGGACTGCTGGTACTGCTGGCGTTCAGCGCCGCGCTGCTGTTCGGGGTACGCACGAGCCGGCGCCTGCGCGGGCTGCGGGGTGCCGCCCTGGCCGTCGCGTACACCGAACTGCCCAGCGCCATCACGACCCTGTCCCGGGCCGAGGAGCCCGACCACGTACGGGTGGCCCTGAACGACTCGGTGGCCCACGCCGACCAGCTCACGGTGGCCGGGCACGACGAGATCGGCGAGGTCGGGGCGGCCCTGGGCGCGGTACACCGGCAGGCCCTGCGCCTGGCCGCCGAGCAGGCGCTGCTGCGGTTGGACGTGGCCGGGCTGTTCGTCGCGCTGTCCCGGCGCGGGCAGAGCCTGATCCACCGGCAGATCCAGCTCATCGACGAGTTCGAACGCGCCGAGACCGACCCGGCCCGCCTGGACCGCATCTTCCAGCTCGACCACCTGGCCGCCCGGATGCGTCGCAACGAGGAGAACCTGCTGGTCCTCGCCGGTGGCGAGCCGGGCCGGCGGGTCACCGCGCCGGTCGCGCTGGACCAGCTCATCAAGGCCGCGGTCGCCGAGATCGAGGACTACGAGCGGGTCGACGCGGTCGGGGTGGCCGACGTCGGGATCGCCGCCCACGTGGTACGCGACCTGATCCACCTGCTGGCCGAACTGCTGGAGAACGCCACGACGTACTCCCCGCCGGCCAGCCGGGTACGGGTGTCCGCGCGCCGGGCGGTCGAGGGGGTCAACCTGACCGTCTTCGACGAGGGCATCGGCATGCAGCCGGCGCTGGTCGCCGAACTGAACGCCCGGCTGT
>VAXX01000239.1 GCA_005885115.1 Actinomycetota bacterium
CGCGACGACCCGGCCGCTGGGCAGCGGCGTACCCGGGCGGAAGGTCTTCTTCCACTTCCGTGGCCACGTTCGTCCGCCCGTACCCCCGACGGTGTGGAGCTATGCCGACCTCGCCGGTGACCTCGCCGCGGTGGCCGACCACGTCGGCGCGACCCGTGCCCTTGGCGCCAGCCTCGGCGCCGGCGCCCTGTGCGCGCTGCTCGCGCGGCGGCCCGACCGGTTCGCGCGGGTCGTGTTGTACCTGCCCGCCGCGCTCGACCAGCCCCGGCTGGACCGGCCGCCGCCGGTCGCCGACGCGGCCCTGCTGGCCACGGTGACCGCGCCCGCGCTGGTGCTCGCCTGCCGGGACGACGAGCTGCACCCCGTCGAGATCGCGCAGCGGCTGGCCGAGTCGCTCCCGAAGGCGACCCTGTACGTCTTCGACCGCCCCGACCCGGTCCGCACGGCCCGGGCCGCGCTCCGGCAGCAGATCGCGTCGTTCCTCGCGGAGTAATGTCGGGCGTCATGGGTGTGACGCAGCACGGGCGCACGTACCGTCTGGACCTGGCCGATCCGACGCTGCGCGAGTGGGAGTGCGTGGTGCTGCACTCCGATCCCGCCGACGGCCTCGTCCTGGACCGGTCCGCGTTCTACCCCGGCGGCGGCGGCCAGCCACCCGACCACGGCGTCCTGCTGTGGCAGGGGGTACAGACCCGGATCGTCGGTACCCGCAAGGGTGACGACCTGTACCTGCTGCCCGCCGAGGGCGATCCGTTGCCGCCCGTGGGCACCACGGTCGTCGGCGCACTGGAGGACGAGCGCCGTAGCCTGCTCATGCGTACCCACTCCGGCCTGCACGTGCTGTGCGGCGTGGTATTCCGCGACTTCGGCGCCCTGGTCACGGGTGGCTCGATGGAGCCGGGGGAGGCGCGGATGGACTTCAACCTCCCGGAGGTACCGGCCGATTTCAAGGCGCGCCTGGAGGAACTGGTCAACGCCGAGGTCGTCGCCGACCGGCAGGTGACCACGCGGGTACTGCACCGCGACGACGCGCTCGCCCTGCCGGACATCATCCGGACCGCCACCAACCTGATCCCGCCCGAGGAGACCGAGGTGCGCATCGTCGACATCGTCGGGCTCGACGTACAGGCCGACGGCGGTACCCACGTGGCGTCCACCAAGCAGATCGGCCACCTGCAGGTGGTCAAGGTCGAGAGCAAAGGCAAAGCAAATCGACGGGTACGAGTACGTCTTGGCTAAGCTTCCCGCGTGAGTACCCGGAGCGCGACGCAGACCCAGGTGTCCCGGCCCAGTGACTTCCTGACCGGGATCGGGCTGCTCGGCAGGGGCTTCGGCATGTACGCCCGGAACCCGGGCCTGCTGTTGCTCGGCATCCTGCCCGCGCTGATCGCCTTCGTCGTCCTGGTCGGCGCGTTCGTCGTGCTGGTCTACTTCATCGGGCCCGAGGCCCGCGCGCTCACCTGGTTCGCCGGTTCCTGGTCGGCGCAGGAGCGTGACCTGATCCGGGCGCTGGCCGAGGTCGCGATCCTGGTCGGGTTCATCTTCCTGGCGGTGCTGTCGTACACCGCATTGGCGCTGGCCATCGGGGACCCGTTCTACGAGCGGATCTCCCAGCGCGTCGAGGCCCGCTACGGGGCCACCGCGGCGGGCGTGAACCTGCCGTGGTGGAAGGAACTGGTGCGCAGCGTCGGCGAGGCGATCCGACTGGCGGTCTTCTCGGCCGCCGTGGCCGTACTCGTGTTCCTGCTCGGGCTGATCCCGGTGATCGGGCAGGTGGGCGCCGCCGTGCTCGGCGGGCTGGTCGGGGGATGGGCGCTGGCCGTCGAACTGACCGGGATCCCGTTCGCCCGCCGGGGGGTACGGCTGCGGGAGCGGCGACGCATGCTGCGCCGGTACCGCTGGCTGTCCCTGGGTTTCGGGGTTGCCGTGTTCGGCTGCTTCCTCATCCCGTTCGGCGCGATCCTGGTCATGCCGGCCGCGGTGGCCGGCGCGACGTTGTTGACCCGCCGCGTGTACGGGCAGCCGGTGTGAACCTCTCGAAGTGCTCGCCGCGCAGCTGCGCCGGCACAGCGAGGACCTGTCGATGTACGCCGGCTTCCTGCTCAACTCGCTGTCCGCGGCGCTGCCCGGCGAGCTGCTGCAGGTCCGCCGGGAGGGCCGGCTCAAGGCCCGGCTGGGTGGCCGGGAGCCGGCTGTACTCGCGGTCGCGGTGACCCTGGGCAACCACCGGTACGAGCTGGAACGGGCCGAGTTCGGGGCGCGTCCGGTGGCGAAGGTGTGCCACCAGTCCGGCGGCGTGGTGCTGTCCACCCGCACGGTCAGCCCGGACGAGTGGTCCCGGGGCCTGGCCGAGGCCCTCGTCCGTACCCTCGGCGCCGACGCCGCGGCCGTCGAGGCGCTCCAGCGGCTGACCGCGCCGTGACCGGGCTGGACGACTGGTCGTACGCCAAGGACTGGGCGCCGGAGCAGATCGCGTACGCCAGCGCGGCCGAACTGGCCGCCGGCCGGCTTCCGCTGCGGGCCCAGTGGCGGCTGGCCGAGCAGCGGCAGCGCGCCGAGCGCGGGGACCCGGGCGCGTTCACCTCGGACCTGACGGTGGAGGAGTTCGCGGCCATCCGTTCGGTCGGGTTCGCACCGGTCGGCCAGGTGCTCGGCACGGCGGTGTACCAGTTCGCGGCCGTGTACCAGGGATGCGGGTTCATCGGGGCGTCCCCGGCCGGCGCCCCGGTGGTGGGGCTGCAGCTCGCGCAGGCGTCGCTCGACGAGGCCCGGCACCTGGCGGTGCGGCGGATGCGCTTCGAGTGCGACGCGCTCGGCGGCGACGGGGTCGTCGGGGTACGCCTGGGCGTGCTGCCGTTCCACGACATCGGCCTGGAGTTCCTGGCGATCGGTACCGCCGTCCGGGCGGCCGGAGCGGTCCGGCCGCCGCGGCCGTTCACCTGCGACCTGTCCGGTCAGGACTTCACCAAGCTGATCCGGGCCGGCTGGGTACCGGTCGCGCTGTTGCAGGGCGTCGGGGTGACCGTCCGGCACAACGACTGGAGCCAGCGGATCCAGTCGCTGTCCTGGGCCAACCAGGAGCTGGTGGGGGCGACCGCGCTCATCCAGGGGGCCCGCTCGGTGGCCCGCACCGGCCTGGCCCGGGACGCCGCCCGGGTCGGCGCCCACACCGTCGTCCTGCGCGACCTGATGTCGCGGATGTACGAGCGCAAATGCCTGAGCGGGTACGAGGCCCACGACCGGATCGCCGAGGTCGTCCTGTGGGGTACCGGCATCGTGCCCTTCGGCCGCAAGCACCGGCCGCACCCGGCGGCCACCGAGCCGCCGCTGCCGATGCTCCGGCTCAACCCGAGGAAGGAAACCGGATGACGAGCATCGATCCCGACGCGCTGGGCATCCCGCAGGACGCGATGGAGCGACTGTCGGAACTGGCGCCGGGCAAGGCCGGCGGCATCTTCACCTCGGACCTGACGGTCAACGAGTTCCTGCTGGTACGCCAGGCCGGGTTCACCCCGCTCGGGCTGGTACTCGGCACGTCGGTGTACCACTGCGGGTTCCAGTTCGGCCGGTGGAGCCGGAACCAGGAGCTCGACGTGCTGTCCCAGGCGATGTACCACGCCCGGGAGCTGGCCATGACCCGGATGCAGGCCGAGGCGTTGACGCTGGGCGCGGACGGCATCGTCGGGGTACGGCTGGAGGTCGACTTCAAGGAGTGGGGCTCGGATACCGCCGAGTTCCTCGCGGTGGGTACCGCCGTGAAGGCCGACGACGGGACGAGTTGGCGCAACGACCAGGGCCAGCCGTTCACCTCCGACCTGTCCGGGCAGGACTTCTGGACCCTGCTCCAGGCCGGGTACGCCCCACTGGGCCTGGTGATGGGCGTGTGCGTGTACCACGTGGCGCACCGGACCTTCGGCAACATCCTGTCCAACATCGGCCAGAACACCGAGCTGCCGCAGTTCACCCAGGCCCTGTACGACGCCCGGGAGCTGGCCATGGCGCGGATGCAGCACGAGGCGGAGGCGTTGCACGCCGAGGGCATCGTCGGCGTACAGCTGACCCAGGAGAACCACATCTGGGGCAGCCATACGACCGAGTTCTTCGCCTTCGGTACGGCGGTCCGGCCGATCCGCCCGGACCACGAGATCGCCCGTCCGCAACTGGTGCTGAGCCTGGATACCTAGGGCTAACCGACGCGCAGGCACTCCAGCAGGCGCTGCTCGCCGGTGACGGTGAGGAGGTCGAACCCGATCCGGCCCCAGGTGTCCAGCAGCGCGACCCCGCCGCTCTCCCGCAGCCGGATGTGCCAGGTGTGCTCCAGGTCGGTGGCGGACAGCGCGACCATGCCATGCCGGTCGGCGGTGCGCCGGCCGCGCCCGGCGGGCAGCAGCGTGTCGAGCACCTCGCTGACCACGTCGGCGGCGAGCTTGGCCTCCAGCGGTTCGCTGATCCCGGTCGCCGCCATCTGCGCGTCCCAGCGGTGTACCGACGTGTCGTGGGCCAGCCGCCGCTGCCAGTACGCCACCTTCTTGGCCTGGGGCGCCGCGTTCCAGGCGGGCATCTCCGGGTCGAGCACATCGAAGCGGGTGAGCAGGGCGGCGTACGCCTGGTCGAACCCGGCCGGCGTCGCGGTACGCGGCCCGGTCGGCGCCAGCTCCTCCGGTGGGGTCAGGACGCCCCGCCCGACGTGGCCGCCGACCCAGGTGTAGAGCCGGACCAGGTGCCCGGTCAGCTCGGCGACCGTCCACTCGGGACAGGACGGTACCGACGTCCCCGGGTCGGCCGCCGCGACCGCCGTCCGGAACGCCGGACCCTCGGCGCGCAGAGCGGCGAGCCAGAACTCCTTGTTGCCGTGGTGGCTCCTCATCGCTGTCTCCCCCGGCGCTGGGTGGTACTCAGGGTAAAGCCTAGGGTTATCGGGTGCACGATGGCAGCCGCGACCTGGCATCCCGGACCACCCTGCGCCTCGGCGGGCCGGCCGGGCGGCTGGTCACCGCGACCGTTACCGAAGAAATACCTGCTCTGGTACGGGGTGCCGACTCCCTCCTGGTGCTCGCCGGGGGCAGCAACGTGGTGGTCGCCGACGCCGGCTTCCCGGGTACGGTGCTGTTGCTGCGCAACCGGGGCATCGCGGTGGCCCGGGACGGCGACGGCGTGACGTTGACCGTGGCGGCCGGTGAACCGTGGGACGACGTGGTCGCCCGTACCGTCGAGGAGGGCTGGTCGGGCATCGAGTGCCTGTCCGGCATTCCGGGTTCGGCCGGAGCTACCCCGATCCAGAACGTCGGCGCGTACGGGCAGGAGGTCGCCGAGACGATCACGTCGGTCCGGGTCTACGACCGGGAACGCGACCGGGTCGAGGTGTACGAGCCGGCGGACTGCGGCTTCGGATACCGGACGAGCGTATTCAAGCATTCGGATAGGTGGATCGTAGTCGACCTGACGCTGCGCCTGTCCGTCGACCGGCTCTCGGCGCCGATCCGGTACCCGGAACTGGCCCGCGCGCTCGGTGTGGCGGTCGGCGACCGGGCGCCGCTGGACGAGGTACGCGCGGCGGTGTGGAAACTGCGCGCCGGCAAGGGCATGGTGCTGGACCCGGAGGACCCGGACACGTACTCGGTCGGGTCGTTCTTCACCAACCCCGTGCTGCCCGTGGCCGACTTCGCGGCGCTCGCCACGGCCGGCGCGCCCGCCTGGCCCAACCCGGACGGCACGGTGAAGACCAGCGCCGCCTGGCTGATCGAGCGGGCCGGCTTCCCGAAGGGGTACGGGCGGGACGGCGTGGCCATCTCGGCCAAGCACACGCTGGCGCTGACCAACCGGGGTACCGGCAGCACGGCGGCGCTGTTGGAACTGGCCCGGGAGATCCGGGCCGGGGTCGCCGCGCGCTTCGGCGTGACGCTCGTACCCGAACCGGTCCTGGTGAACTGCGCGCTGTAGCGCTGGTACTCACCGGGTCATGTCGACGCCGTTGACCCCTTCCAGGACCCGCAGGTTCTGGCTGATCTCGGCGAGCGAGTGGTGGTGCTTGGGTCGGGCGATCATCAGGATCTGCTGCTCCGTACCGGTGTAGTTGATCCGCAGTACCCGCCCCCGGTGCAGCACCTCCTTCGCCCGGTGCTCGACGTCGTGGATCGACGCCTCGCACGCCAGGGTCAGGGTGATCTCCAGCGGGCGCCGGTGCGGCAGCGTGTCGTGCTCCAGCTTCTTCACCACCAGCAGCACGCCGATCGCCAGCCCGGTGGCCGCGATCCCGGGTAGCCACTGCTTGAGGCCGACCGCGATGCCGACGGCGGCGGTCACCCACAGCGACGCGGCGGTGGTCAACCCCCGGACGCCGGTACCTTCGCGCAGGATCGCGCCGCCACCGAGGAACCCGACGCCGGTGATGACCGGCGCGGCCAGGGTCGCCGGGTTGCTGACCACCGCGTGGGCGCCGGCCCGGCTGACCACCACCGCGCCGAGGGCGACCAACATGTGGGTACGTAGTCCGGCGGGCTGGGCGGACAGTTCGCGTTCGAGTCCGATGGCCGCGCCGAGCAGGATGGCCAGCGCGATCTGGGCCGCGTATACGAGGGTTGGGAGCACGGCACCACTATCGCCGACCGGGGTACCGGTCGGGTATCGGCCGGTCAGTGAGCGGACACCGCGGCCCAGGCGACGGTGACCTCACCGAGTCGCCACCGGTTCGCCCGGTCGAGTACCGGCCAGGTCTGCGCCACCCGGGCCACCGTACGGATCCAGCGTTGCCGGGCACCGAGGCTCGCGTACGGGGCGGCCGCGCGCCAGGCCCCGTCCAGTGCGGTGACGAACCCGTGTACCGGCTGCCCCGGTACGTTGTGGTGGATCAGCGCCTTGGGCAGCCGCTCCGCCAGGGTGGCCGGAGTATCCAGCGTGGACAGTCGGGCGGCCAGGGTCAGGGACACCGGCCCCGCTCCGGACAGGCGTACCCAGGTGGCCAGGCGCCCCGGCTCGTCACAGGTACCCTCCACGACCGCCCCGGCCGGGGCGAGCTGACCCGACATCGCGGCCCAGGCCGGCTCGACCTCGGACAGCGGGTACTGCCGCAGCACGTTCATCGCCCGGACCAGGACCGGCCGCAGCCCGGCCAGCTCGAAGCCGCCGCGCTGGAACGTCAGGTACGGCGGGTCGGCGGCGGGGAGCGCCTCGGCCACCCGTACCGGATCGATCTCCAGGCCCACCACCCGCACATCCGGCCGTACCCGCGCCAACCGGGCCCGCAGCTCGACCGTCGTGACCGGTGACGCGCCGTAGCCCAGGTCGACCACCACGGGGTCGGCGGCCGCCCGCAGCGTCGCGCCGAGCGTGCCGGCCAGCCACCCGTCCACCCGGCGCAACCGGTTCGGGTTGGTCGTACCCCGGGTGACGGCGCCGACCGGCTTCACGGCACGCGCGCCGACCGTCGGTCCAGGCGCCGCGGACGGCCGGGCAGGCCGTCAGACGTTGACACGATGCACCTTGTACTGGGCGGCCTGGGCCAGCGGCCGGACCACCAGCCGGTCGACGTTGACATGGTGCGGCCGGGTCGCGCACCAGGCGATGCAGTCGGCGATGTCCTCGGCGGTCAGCGGCTCGGCGACGCCGGCGTACGTGGCGGCGGCCTTCGCCGCGTCGCCGTCGTACCGGTTGAGCGCGAACTCGTCGGTCTTCACCATGCCCGGGTCGATCTCGACCACCCGGATCGGGCGGCCGTTGAGCTCCAGTGGAGCTGAGCACCACGACGGTACCGGTGCCCGAGCGCTCCAGCGCGGGCAGCAGCGCCTGGGTCACCCGGACCGTACCCAGCACGTTGACCTCGTACATCCACTGCCAGTCGGCGACGTCGGCCGACTCGACCGGTTCGCTGCCGCGCGCCCCGCCGGCGTTGTTGACCAGCAGCGTCAGCTCGCCGGTCAGCCCTTCGACGGTGTCCCGCAGCTCGGCGACGTCGCCGGCCCGGGTGATGTCGGCGACCACGGCGGTAGCCGCGCCGCCACCGGCGGTGATCTCCTTGGCCAGCGTCTCCAGCCGCTGCGCCCGGCGGGCGACCGCGACGACGTGGAAACCCTCGGTGGCCAGGCGGCGCGCGGTGGCCGCGCCGATCCCGCTGGAGGCTCCGGTGACAACGGCGATCGGGTACGTCGACGGCATGTGCCCATCTTCGCCGACCACCCGCGGTATCCGCACACCGACGGCGTGCGGACGGGTTTGAACGTGTCTGTTCAGCGGAACACGTAGTGGGATTCGTCGATTAAGATGGATAAGATCACGTAGCACGCGTGCAACCGAGGAGCCCATGTGTCCGGCGGTCGGCATCGACACCGTTTCTGGGGGGACCGCCCCCGTGGCCTGCGGCCACTGACGGTACTCGCGCTGTGCTGCGTGGTCGCCGTGCTGGCGGTCCTGGCCACCCAGGCCACCCATCCGTACGGGACGGGGCAGACCTCGACCGCGGCGGCCGACGGCGGCAACACCGACTCGACCGACCCGAGCGCCTCCGACCCGTCCACGGACGAGCCGTCCACCGATCCGGCCGCGGACAACACCGACGAGCCCAGCCCACCGGCGACGACCACCGAGCCGGCTCCCGTCCCGGCGCCACCGGCCGCTCCGGCAGGGCAGAACCCGGCTCCGGTACCGGTGCCGATTCCCGTACCCGTGCCCGATCCGGGCCAGCCCACGCCGACCGCCACGGCGACGCCCTCGCCGTCGCCCGCCCCACCGCCCGGCCCCGTCTCGTACGAGGCGGAGAGCTCCACCAACACGCTGGCCGGCACCCGGATCATGAGTTGCGCGACGTGTTCGGGCGGCAAGAAGGTCGGCTACGTCGGCAAGGCGAACACCCTGCAGTTCAACAACGTGGCCTGGGGCAAGGGCGGCAGCGTACTGCTGGTGATCTCGTACATCAACGGGGACACCACCTCGCGCAAGGCGCAGATCAGCATCGACGGCGGTACCCCGGTCACGATCAGCTTCGGCTCGACGAACAACTGGACCAACGTCCGTACGCTGACTCTCAAGGTCATTATCAACCCGGGTGCGAACCGCATCACCCTGGGCTACCCGAGTGCGTACGGGCCCGACATCGACCGGATTACCCTCCGTTCCCAATAAGTCCGATTGGCAAGCCCCTTGGGAGCTTGGTCACTTCACCGGGTGACTCCGCCGCGCGCGAGGGAAGATGCCGGAGGCGCATCGGGTTGAGCCGGTTGGACCCGGGCATCTGGGACCAGTGGGTGAGCCGAGGAGCGGAATGTGACGCGGGCAAGCAGGCTGCTCAGGATCAACAGTTCGTCGCCGCGCCGGGTCGCCGTACTCTCCGTACACACCTCCCAGCTGAACCAGCCGGGTACCTGCGACGCGGGCGGCATGAACGTCTACATCGTCGAGGTCGCCCGCCGGCTCGCCCAGGCCGGGGTCGAGGTCGAGGTGTTCACCCGGGCCACCTCCGGTGACCTGCCCGCCTGCGTCGAGATGGCCCCCGGGGTACTGGTCCGGCACGTGATCACCGGACCGCTCGAGGACCTGGCGAAGGAGGACCTGCCCGCCCACCTGTGCGCGTTCACCCACGGCGTCCTGCGGGCCGAGGCGGCCCGCTCGCCCGGCTGGTACGACCTGGTCCACTCGCACTACTGGCTCTCCGGCCAGGTGGGCTGGCTGGCCAAGGAGCGCTGGGGGGTGCCGCTGGTACACACCGCGCACACCCTGGCCAAGGTGAAGAACCGCAAGCTCGCCGACGGGGACCGCCCGGAGCCGCCGGCCCGGGTACACGGGGAGGAACTGGTCGTCGGCGAGGCCGACCGGCTGGTGGCCAACACGCCGACCGAGGCCCGCGAGCTCATCGACCTGTACGGCGCCCCGGTCGACCGGGTCAGCGTGGTGGAGCCCGGCGTGGACCTGGACCGGTTCACCCCGCCGGCGCTGGGCCGGGAGGACGCCGTACGTACGGCCGCCCGGCGCCGCCTCGGGCTGCCCGAGCGCGGGCACGTGGTCGCGTTCGTCGGCCGGATCCAGCCGCTCAAGGCGCCCGACGTCCTCCTGCGCGCGGTCGCCCAATTGCCGCCCCACCTCACCGACGGGTTGACCGTCGCGATCGTCGGCGGCAACAGCGGCTCCGGCCTGGACCTCGCGGGACTGGCCGGCACGCTGGGCATCGCCGAGCGGGTACGGTTCCTTCCGCCGCAGAGCCGGACCGCCCTGCCCGACCTGTACCGGGCCGCCGACCTCGTCGCCGTACCGAGCTACAACGAGTCCTTCGGGCTGGTCGCGCTGGAGGCGCAGGCGTGCGGTACCCCGGTCGTGGCGGCCGCCGTCGGTGGCCTGGTCACGGCGGTACGCGACAACGTGTCCGGGGTACTCGTCGAGGGCCACGACCCGGAGACCTGGGCCCGGGTGCTGGGTGGGCTGCTCGCCGAGCCCGGGCACCGCGCCCGGCTGGCCCGCGGCGCGATCGCCCACGCGCAGCAGTTCTCCTGGAACCAGACCGCGGCCGGCCTGCTCGCGGTCTACCGTGACGCGGTGAGCCAGCAGCGGATCGCCGCGACCAACCTCGCCGCCGTGCGATGACCGAGGTCACCTCGGTGATCGAGGCCGTCCTCGCCGAGGGCGGACTGGCCTTCGAGCGCACCGGGGACCGGGCGTACGCGGTGACCCTCCCCGGTACCCACAAGCTCACAACGACGTGCAACCTGATCGTCGGCGCGCACGCGCTGCGGATCGAGGCGTTCGTGATGCGCCAGCCCGACGAGCGCCGCGAGGAGCTGTGGGCCTGGCTGTTGCAGCGCAACGCCCGGATGTACGGGGTCGCCTTCGCCATCGACAAGGCCGGCGACGTGTACCTGACCGGCCGGGTACCCCTGCACGCCGTCACCGCGCAGGAGCTGGACCGGTTGCTGGGTGCGGTGTTGACCTACGCCGACGAGAGCTTCGACACGATGCTGTCGATCGGCTTCGGCGACGCCATCCGCCGCGAGTGGGCCTGGCGGGTCAAGCGCGGCGAGTCCCTGGCCAACCTGCAGGCGTTCGCGCACCTGGTCGAGCCGCCCTCGTGAGCTTGGTGACACGGGTAACCCCTTGAGGCGGGTAGCCGCGGGCGCGTAACTTGGTCGCAAGACCGGCGCGCGCTGGCAGCGTTCCTCAAGTGGGGCGTGGGGGGTGTGGCGGGCGCGGTCGAGGGTGGCGCAGCGTTGGGGGACGGGGTACGCCACCGGACGGCGGACGCGGCCGGCGCGGGGTGCACTCCGCGCGGCCCGCCGCCGTCCTTACGCCGCAACCAGTTCGTCGGCCCGGGTGGCCGCCACCCGGCGTTCGCGCGGTCCGGAGGCGGCCAGGTGCCCGGCACTGGCCGCGAGGCCCAGACCGGCGCAGACCAGCCAGTGCCACGGCCCGAACTCCTGGAAGCTCAGCCCGCCCAGCGCCGGCGCGAGGAACGCGGCCAGCGAGAAGGTCAGGAAGAACACCGCCTGGTACCGGGCCCGGATCGTCGGCGGGGCGAGCTCGGCGATGACGGCGGCGTTGGGCGGCGCGGCGAGCATGCTGCCGGCCGTCCAGACCACGGCGGCGGCCAGGTACCCGGGCAGCACGTCGACGAACCTCACGCTGCCGTACCCGACGGCGAGCAGCGCGGTCGCGAGCGCGAGTACGGAACCCTTGCGGCGCCTTTGGATCAGCGCCGGTACGAACAACTGACCGAGGACGATCAGCACCGCGCCGAGCGAGATGACCAGCCCGTACCCGGCCGGGGGCAGGTGGTCCGCCTTCATCGACAGCGGCAGGATCGTGCTGCTCTGCGCGTACAGCACGGCCTGGATCAGGGTGAGCCCGACGAACGCGAGGAAGATCCGGTCGGTCAGCGCGGTACGGATACCGTGCCCGGCCGGCGCCTCGACGTGCCCGGCCGGCAGGCTCTCCGGCACCTTCGCCAGCACCAGCAGCGCGGCCACCAGCGTCGCGCTCCCGTCGATGACGAACAGCAGCGTGAAGCTGACCTCCGCGACCAGCCCGGCGATCAGCGAGGCGGCCGCCGTACCGAGGTTGAACGCCCAGAACTGGAGGTTGAACGCCCGGGTACGGTCGGCCTCCGGTACCACGTCGACGATCGCGGCCACGGCCGCCGGGCCGGTCATCGTCGTGAACGCCCCGACCAGCCCGGTCAGGGCGGCGATCAGGGGCAGCGCGGTGGCCAGGCCCAGGGCGTACATCAGGATGCCGGCACCGGCGTACCCGAGCAGCAGGGTCCGCCGCCGGCCCCAGCGGTCGGCGAGCACTCCGCCCAGGAGGGTGCCGGCGGCGCCGCCCACCCCGAACCCGCCGACCACGACCCCGGCGGCGGCCGGCGTCAGGTGCCGCGGCCCGGTCAGGTACAGCGACAGGAACAGGATCGCGAACGCGCCGGCCCGGTTGATCAGGATGCCGGTCCACAGGTACCAGAAGGTCTTCGGCAGGCCCCCGGCCGTCTGCCGTAACCAGCCCCGCACCCGCGCCTCCGTCCCGTTGTTCCATCCGGCAGCCCGCCGCGGCGGCGAGCTGCTGCGCGCGAAGGGCCTGCTGCCCGACGTCGTGCACACCTCGGTGCTGCGCCGGGCGATCCGGACCGCCGAGCTGTCGCTGCACGCCGCCGACCGGCACTGGATTCCGGTGCGCCGGACCTGGCGGCTCAACGAGCGGCACTACGGGGCGTTGCAGGGCAAGAACAAGAAGCAGACCCTGGAGGCGTACGGCGAGGAGCAGTTCATGCTCTGGCGCCGCTCGTACGACGTACCGCCGCCGCCGATCGCGGCCGACGACGAGTTCTCCCAGTTCGCCGACCCCCGGTACGCCGCCCTCCCGCCCGAGGCGCGCCCGGCCACCGAGTGCCTGAAGGACGTCCTGGCCCGGGCACTGCCGTACTGGTACGACGCGATCGTCCCGGACCTGCTGACCGGGCAGACCGTACTGGTGGCCGCGCACGGGAACTCGCTGCGCGCGATCGTCAAGCACCTCGACCGGATCTCCGACGAGGCGATCGCGAAGCTGAACATCCCGACCGGCATCCCGCTGCGGTACGACCTGGACCCGCAGACCCTGCGGCCGGTGACCCCCGGCGGGGAGTACCTCGACCCGGAGGCGGCCGTGGCCGCC
>VAXX01000593.1 GCA_005885115.1 Actinomycetota bacterium
CACAGATCGTACGACCCGATGATCTTCTGCCACATCCCGGTCGCCGGGTTGTTCGGCATGTGCATCGTGTCTCCGGTCATCTGGAAGGCGACCCGCCCGGTCAGCGCGATGAGCTCCTCGCACCACGTACCACGGCGACCGGGAACGAACCGGCGTCCTGAACACCCCGCAGGGCAGCGCACCGACCTGTACTCGGAAACGGCGGCCACCCGGTCAACAGGCCGGGTGGCCGCCGCTGTACCGCTTGGGGTCAGGACACGTTCAGTGCCGTGTCATCGACGACGAACGAGGTTTGCAGGGAGCTGTCCTCGGTACCGGTGAACAGCAGTGTGACGGTCTGGCCGGCGAAGGCCGAGACGTTGAACGACTTCTGGCTGTACCCGGTCGCCTTGTTGAGGTTGGAGTACGTGGCCAGGGTGGTGGCGCCGACCTTGACGGTGAGCTTGTCGAACTGCGTCGTCGTGGTCGTTTCGGAGCTGTCGATGTGCAGCCAGAAGCTGAGCGTGTAGCTGCTGCAGCCGGCCGGCAGGGTCACCGACTGGGACAGCGTGTCGGTGTGGGTGGTGCCGTACCCGTCCAGCCAGGCGTACCGCGTACCGGAGTGTGCGGTCTGGCCGGACGTGTTACCCAGCACGCCGGCGGTCGCCGACCATGGGGCGTTGCCGGACTCGAAGCCGGGGTTGCCGAGCTTCTGGCCCGGGCTGGAGCAGCCGGTACCGACGGGGTTGACCGTCCAGGTGAACGTCGTGCTGGCCGTACCGTGGGTCGGCGTGGCGCTGTCCGTTACCGTCGCGGTCACCGTGGACGTACCGGCGGTCGTGGGGGTACCGGAGATGACGCCGGTCGAGGCGTTGAGGGACAGGCCAGCGGGCAACCCGGAGGCCGAGAAGGTGTACGGCGTCGTGCCGCCGGAGGCGGACAGCGTCAGGCTGCTCGCGGTGCCGACGGTACCGGTCTGGTTGCCGGGGTTGGCCAGGGCGAGCGTGGTGCCGCCGGTGCAGGTCGGGTCGCCGGCCTGAGCCGGAACGCTCACCGCGTCCCAGGCGGCCTTGACCGTATTGAACTGCGTGCAGCTGCCGGGGAACAGGTTCTTGGCGGCCTGCAGCGTCCACGTGCGGTACCTCAGGTACGAGGCGCCCGTGGTCTTCATCAGCATCGCGTTGTACATGATCTTCATGGCGTTCTGGACGCCCAACCCGGTGACCGTGGAGCCGTTGCAGGTGGGGCTGGTCGGCTGCCCGTTGGTCGGGTTGGTGCCCTCGGCCAGCAGGTAGAACCAGTGGTCGCCGGGGCCGGCC
>VAXX01000594.1 GCA_005885115.1 Actinomycetota bacterium
CGTTGAGTTCGTCCTCCAGCGGGACCGTGATGAACTGTTCCACCTCGGTCGCCGACAGCCCGAGCGCCTCGGTCTGCACCTGTACCTGCGCCGGCCCGAACTCCGGCAGCGCGTCCACCGGTGCGTGCCGGGTCTGCGACACCCCGAGAAACAGCAGTACCGCCGCGGCGGCCACCATGACCGGCGCCAGCCGGAGCGTCGAACCGAGGATCCATCGAGTCATCGCCGCACACCTCCCGAGCCCCCTGGAGGATGCAGCGGTAAGCCCAGCGCCAGCGGCCTGCCCCCAATTGCCGCCATGCTAAACACGCCGCACAAGGCGCCCGCCATCGTCCGGAGAGCCGGTCGCGGTGACGGAGAAGCGACAGTCGCCGATGCCGGAGTCCGTGGTGATCCCGGCGACGCCACCCCTCATGAGACGCCGCCGGGATACCCACCACACGGACGCCGCGGGCCACCGGTTCAACCCCGAGCCCGCTGGTCGGACCCGGCTGCGGGCGAGGTCGGGGGGCGTGAGACAGTTGCGGACGATTGCCGTTGCGTCGTCCGGAGGTAGGAGCATGCCGCGCCGTCGACTGTCCGTGGTGGTCGCCGCCGCAGCGCTCACCCTCGCCGCGCTCGCCGGCTGCCAGGTCGAGCCGGGCACCGCCGCGTACGTGGGGAACACCACGTACACCAAGGCCGACGTGGACAAGATCCTGGCCCAGGCCGAGCGGGACAGCAGCAAGCTCGACCCCAGGCAGGAGCAGGGGGTACGCCAGCAGATCTCGCTGTTCCAGGTCTTCGTCGATGTCGCCACCCGGTTCGCCGGCGAGCAGCACTACGGCAGCCCGGCGCTGGACCCCGCCTCCGTGGCGCAGCAGATCGGCCTGCCGGAGAGTGACCCGTACGTCCAGTTGTTGACGAAGGTCGACGCGTACAAGACCCTGCTGCTCAACAACGCCAAACCGGTCCAGCCGACCGACGCCCAGGTACGCGAGGTCTACCGGTACCTGATCGGAAAAGGCGTCACCAAGGCGTCGTACGAGGAACTCGCCCCGCAGCTGCTGCAGATCCAGGGCTTCGCCCAGGCGCTCGAGGTACGCCGCGAGCTCGCCGACGCCGTCCGGCGCTACAACGTGCGGCTCAACCCGCTCTACGACCCCGACTTCCTGCTGCTGTCGGTGCAGTCGCAGCAGGGCTCGGACATCGCGGTCGTGGTGGTGTCCCTGGCCGGTGGCAACGGCGCCCCCGCGGTACGCGACGTCTCCTAGAAGGCGGTACCGGTGACGCGGATCGTCCTGCTGGTCACCTCGCCCCGGCTCCCGGCCGGGTTGCTCAGTGCGCAAGCGTGGGACCTGGTCCGGCGTACCCCCGTGTTCGCCGGCGCGGACAGTGCGCAGGCGGCGGCCCTGCGATCGGCCGGTGTCGATGTGACGATCACCGGTCAGCCGGTCGCGGACCTGTTGACCGGGGGCGACGCGGTCTGGCTCGCCGGCCCGCGCGGCGACCAGGAGCTGGCCCGGGAGTTGGGGCTGCGGTTGGCCCGCGAGCCGGGTCTGGCCGAGCTGGAGCTGATGTACGGCTCGGTGGAAACTCCAGCAGACCCACCAGAGTTTGGCGAGATTCCTGCTCGAGGAGGCGTACGAGGCCCACGACGCGATCGTCGCCGAGGACTACCCGGCGCTGCGCGAGGAACTGGGTGACGTCCTGCTCCAGGTGGTCCTGCACGCCCGGCTCGCGCAGCAGCTGCCCGACGGGCACGCGTGGAACATCGACGACGTGGCCGGGGACCTGGTGGACAAGCTGATCCGGCGCAACCCGCACGTGTTCGCCGACGCGCAGCCCCACGACGTGGACGAGATAACCGAGCAGTGGGAACGCATCAAGGCGCAGGAGAAGTCCCGCGACTCGGTACTGGACGGGATCGCGTGGGCGCAGCCGGCGCTCGCCTTGGCGCACAAGGTGATCAGCCGCGCCCGCCGGGCCGGGCTGGAGGTCCCGCTGCCGGCCGGCGAGGCGCTGGGCGAGACCCTGCTGCGCGCGGCCGCGCACGGCGAGGACCCGGAGGGCGCGTTGCGGCGCGCGGTGCGCGCGTACGCCCAGGAGGTACGCGCAGCCGAGCGCGACCGGTAGGTTGGCTCCATGGCATCGGAGTTCGTACCGCTCGCCGAGCGCATCGTCGAAGCCCTCCTGGCCGCGAACCCGGCGTTGGCCGGCTTCGCCGGCGACCACCGCTTTGACGACCGGCTACCCGACCTGTCCACCGACGCCGTGGCGCGCGACGTCGCCATGCTGCACGACGCGTCCGTCGCACTGTCCCAGGTGGACAGTGACGAGCTGTCCCCGCAGGACCGGGTCGACCACGGCGTACTTCTGGCGTTGGTGGAACGGATGCTGTTCGAGCACACCGAGATCCGCGAGCACGAGTGGAACCCATTGGAGCACAACCCGGGCCCGCTGCTGTACGCGCTGATCGCCCGCCCGTACGCGCCCGTGGCCCAACGCCTGGAGTCCCTCGCCGCCCGGCTCGCCGCGATCCCCGACGCGCTGTCCACCGCGCGTACCGTGCTGAGCGACTGCCCGCGCATCCACGTGGAGACGGCGGTCGGCCAGTTCGCGGGCACCGCGGCCCTGATCCGGCACCAGATCCCGGAGCTGCTCACCGAGGCTCCCGGGCTCGCGGCCCCGGTGACCGCGGCCGCCGACCAGGCGCTGGCCGCGCTGGACGGGTTCGGCCGGTGGCTACAGGACCGGCTGGCCGGCGGGGAACCGGGTCGCG
>VAXX01000098.1:0-12600 GCA_005885115.1 Actinomycetota bacterium
TCTGCCCGAGCAGGGTCACTTCGAGCACGCCCTGCTCGACCAGCGCGCGTACCTCGGCCAGGACGTCGCCGGGACGGCGGTCCTTCTCCTTGCCGCGCAGGGCCGGGACGATGCAGAACGTACAGGTGTTGTTGCAGCCGACCGAGATGGAGACCCAGCCGGCGTAGCTGGACTCCCGGCGGGTGGGAAGCGTCGAGGGGAACACCTCGAGCGACTCGAGGATCTCGACCTGGGCCTCCTCGTTGTGCCGGGCCCGTTCCAGGAGTACGGGCAGCGAGCCGATGTTGTGCGTACCGAACACCACGTCGACCCAGGGCGCCCGGCTGACGATCTCGCCCCGGTCCTTCTGCGCCAGGCAGCCGCCGACCGCGATCTGCATACCCGGGTTGGCGAGCTTGGTGGGGCGCAGGTGACCCAGGTTGCCGTAGAGCCGGTTGTCGGCGTTCTCCCGTACCGCGCAGGTGTTGAACACCACCACGTCGGGCGTACCGTCCTCGGGCGCGCGGACATAGCCGGCGTCCTCCAGCAGCCCGGCGATCCGCTCCGAGTCGTGCACGTTCATCTGGCAGCCGTACGTACGGACCTGGTAGGTCTTTGGCACCCTCACGCGCCCCTTCCGCTTCGAGCACCAGGTTAGCCGCTCGGTCGACCGGTACCGTCAGGCGCTGTCCTCCGGGTCGCCCACCGGCGGCCGGGACCGGCGGCGTAGCAGGCCGCGTTGCAGGTCCAGCGCGTCGCGGCGCTCCGGATCCCAGGTCAGGGCCTCCCCGACGGCGTGCAGTGCCTCATCCAGCCGGCCGAGCCGGCTCAGGTGCCGGGCGTACCGGTAGGTGCGCTCGGCGAGCAGGTCGCGTACCCGGGCATTGCTCCGGTCGTGCCCGTACGCGCAGCGCAGCCAGCGCAGTTCGTCCGGGAACCGCTCCGTCCCCGCCTCCGCGGTGGCGGCCCGGCAGTGGATGTCAATCATCTCCTCGAACAGGTCCGGACTGTCCGGCACCAGCGACCAGGCGACGTGTGCGGCCTGTACGGCCTCGTCGAACCGGCCCTGCTCCAGCAGCGCCCGGGCCAGCACCAGCGAGCGCCTCGCCTCGGCGGTCGGCGCCGGTGCCGGGGCGGTGAGCTGGTCCAGCAGGTCACGTACCTCGCCGAGCATCTCCCGCAGGAGCGCGATCGCCTCCTCCCGCCGGCCCGCCGCGATCAGCCGGCGCGCCTCATCCAGCCCGATCGCGCCGCCACCGTCGGGCTCCGCCGCGGGTACCGCCAGGTCGTCGGCGGACAGCACCAGGCGGGCACCCGGCGGGCGCGTATCGGGGCTGGCGACCACGATCGTCGCGAGCTCCGGCACCTCGTCGCGACCGACCGGCCGCTCGATGTCGGTGGACCGGTCCTCGGGCCCGCCCGGTGCCGGGTCCCCGGAGCGCAGCCCGTCGGCGTGCCGCGCCGCTCCCCGGGCGAGCTGGTCGGGCGGGGCGAGGACCGGCGTGACACCGAACCGTCCGGCGAACAGCGCCGCCACCCCGGGCAGTTGGACGCTGCCACCGAACAGCAGCACGCTGTCCAGGTCGGCCGGCCCGAGCTGGGACTGTTTGAGCAGCTCGGCTGCCCGGTCGAGGGTGCCGGCGATCATCCGGGCGACGGCCACCTCGAACTCGGCCCGCTCGAACACCACGTCCAGCTCGCGGGTACCGCCCCGGTTCTTGACCGCCACCGGAAACACCGCCTGGGGATGCGTCTCCAGCTCCTCCTTGACCCGCTGCGCGGCCTCGCGCAGCGGCAACCAGAAACCGGCGTCCTGGCGCGGTACCGGCGGGAGCAGCCCGTGCAGCCGCAACGTCTCCACCCACCCGACCAGGATCTGGTAGTCCAGGGTGGCGCCACCCGGTCCGACGCCGCCGTCGTAGCCCAGCACCCGGTAGTGGCCGCCGGCCACCCGTACCAGGCCGATCTCGAACCCTTCGTAGCCCAGGCCGTACACCAGGACGGTGGCGCTGCCTCCGGCCGGTGGCGCCTGACCGATGACCGCGGCCGCGGAGTCGCCGATCAGTTGTACGTCGGCCAGACCGGCCCGGTTCGCGGCGTCCCGGACGGCCGTACGCTGGTCCGACGGGTACCGGACCGGAACGCAGACGACGGTCCGTCCGACGCTCCCGCCGGCCGCCCGCTCGACCGCCGTACGGGCCGCCCGGAACGCCTCCACCAGCGCCTCGAAGCCGTCGGCGGTGCCACCGGCACCGAGCCGGCTTTTCAGGCTCGGAAAGGCGAACCCGAGCCGGCTGGCCCGGACCGGTTCGCAGCGCAGCCACGACCCGGGCGGACCCGGCAGCGTCAGCGTCCGTACCGGCTGGTCCGGGGCGGCGTACGCGACCCGCAGCCCGGTGCTGCCGAAGTCCACGCCCAGATTGACCACGCGCACCGCCCGCGCCTCAGTGCTCGAGCAGCCGGAGCAGACCGCCGTAGTCCTCCGCGTCGGCGATCTCGTCCACGTAGTCCCGTTCCCGCAGCGCGCTGGCCACCAGCGCCTTGAGGACCCGGGCCTGCTCGTCGGCGGTCCGGCGGTCGTGGTGGAAGGTGGTCTGGATCGCGGTCACCGCCCGGTTGATCTCCTGCGTCTGCCGGGGCGTCGCGCCGTCGGTCACCCGCTCGGCGAGGAACAGCTCGGTGGCCAGGCCGCTGCTGAACACGTCGGACTGGAGCAGGTTGGTCAGCCGCCGGCACTCGGTCGGGTCGGCGTACGGGGAGGCCAGCGCCTGCTGCGCCTGGTCGAGGTCGCGCCGGATCTTCATCGCCGGGGCCGGGTCGAGATACTGCCCGTACTGCTCCAGGAACTGGCGGGCCAGCAGGTCGGCGCGCTCCAGGTCCTCGCGCCAGCGCAGGTCGCCGTCGTCGCCGTCGGCGGCACCGGCCACGGCCGGGGGCCGGCTGGCCCGGGGCGCGTCGGTACGCAGCGTCGTGGTGTAGAGCTGGCCGGTACCGGGGACGGTGATGGTGACCGTGAGGATCCGGCTCGAGTCGTAGTTGAAGCTGATGTCCACCCGGGTGCCGCCCGGGATCTCCTCGGTCAGCTCGTACTCGATGACGCCGACCTCCTTGTTGTTGCTGGCCACCGGCTCGTCCCCCTCGTACACCGGGACCCGGATCAGCCGCCCGTCGATCGTCTCGAAGGACCGGCGCATCGGCTGGGGCAGCGGGTACAGCGTGTCCCTGGGGATGATCGGTACGAACGTGTCCGCGTGGGTACCCTTCAC
Source organism: Actinomycetota bacterium (assembly GCA_005885115.1). GTDB lineage: Bacteria > Actinomycetota > Actinomycetes > Mycobacteriales > Micromonosporaceae > AC-43. Next base: position 3,246 of record VAXX01000098.1, read on the forward strand.
CGCCGCGATCCCCAGCGCGCTACCGGTCCGCTCGTAGAGCTTGTTCTCCCCGACCACCGGAGCGGCGGCCAGGCTGTGCCCGCAGGCCCGGCACTGTGTCGCCGACTCGTCGCTGATCTCGCGGCACGACGGGCACTCCAGGCCCTGCAGGGTACCGGCGAGGATGCCGGCGCCGAGGGCCACGCACTCCATCGGGTTGATGGTGCGGCGTACCTTGCCCTGGCCGAAGAACGCCTCGACCGTCTGGTACACCTTCGGGGTCAGCGTCGCGCCGCCGACCAGCAGCACGTCGGAGATGTGCTCGGGGGTCAGGTCCTGCTTGGTCAGGGCCTGCTGGACCAGGCTCATGGTCCGCGCGACCAGCGGCTCGATCTGCTCCTCGAACCACTCCCGGGTGATGGTCATCTCGACGTCGACCAGCGGGCCGCCCTCGGCCCGGAACGCGGCCGGGATCGTGATGTCCGCCTCCTGGTCCTGGCTGAGCTGCTTCTTGGCCTGCTCGGCGTACCGCTTGGCCTCCAGCAGGAACCGCGCGTCGGTGGACGGATCGGTGCCGGAGCGCTCGGTGACCCAGCGGATGATCTCCTCGACGATGATCCGGTCGAAGTCGTCGCCGCCGAGCCAGCTGTCGCCGAGGAAGGACAGCACCTGGAACTGGCCGTGGCCCTGCTGGTCACGCGCGGTGTGCAGGATGGAGATGTCGAAGGTACCGCCGCCCATGTCGTACACCAGCACGCGGTGCCGGCCCTCCTGCCCGGCCTGCAGCCCGAACGCGATGGCGGCCGCGGTCGGCTCGTCGATGATCTTCTTGACCACCAGGTTGGCCTTCTCCCCGGCTTCCCGGGTGGCGGCCCGCTGGGCGTTGTCGAAGTACGCCGGCACGGTGATCACCGCGTGGGTGACCTCCCCGCCCAGCGCCCGCGAGGCGTCCCGGCGCAGCTTCTCCAGGATCAGGCTGGACACGTGCGCCGGGGCGTACGCCTGCTCACCCATCACCACGTGCGCCCGGGGGTCGTCGTCCGGGCCCGGGGTGATCTCGTAGTTGAGCTGGCCGCGCGAGCGGGCCACGACCGGGTCGGCGAAGTCCCGGCCCATCAGCCGCTTGACCGACACGATCGTGTCCTTCGGCTGACGTACCCCGAAGTTCACCGCGGTCCGGCCGACCAGGATCGACTCCTGGCCGTCCCGGGTCCGCAGCCCCACCACCGACGGGGTCAGGTTCTCCCCGTCGCTGTTGGTCAGCACCGTCGCCCCGGCCCGCTCCGGGTCGTAGTGCGCGACGACGGAGTTGGTCGTACCAAGATCTATACCGATGGCCTTCATCCAGTCACCTCGTCCAAGTTCGAGCCCACAATCACCTGAGCGGGTCGCAGGACCCGTTCCTTGAACACACATCCGTGCCGCAGCACCGCGACGACCACGTCGCCGTCCGAGCGCGCCTCGACCACCTCGTGGGTACGCGGTTCGGCCAGCTCGCCGACCCGACCGGTACGCTCCAGCCCGGCCCCGCGCAGTGCGGCCTCCAACTGCCGGGCGATGAGCCGCACGCTCGACCCCGTCTCGGGTACCTCGGCGAACAGCCGGTCGAACGAGTCCAGGACCTCGGCGAGCGCGTACACCAGCCGCTCCAGCTCCTCCTCGCAGGTCTGCTGAGCCAGCCAGCCGGCCAGGTGCGGGCTGGCCAGCAGGTCCGCCGGGTTCGGCGGGGTACCGTCGGCGGCGCTCACCGGTCGAACCGGATGAGCTGGTTGAGCAGGTACCGGGGCGGGATCTCGCCGAACTCCGGCAGCGCGTCCGTCTCCGGCGCGGGCAGCGGCACCGGCAGGCGTACCTCGGCGGCCAGCCCTTCGACAAGATCCGGCGGTATCCGCAGGGCCTGGTCAACCTCGGGCGGCTCGCCCGGGTCGGCCAGCTCCCGTTCCACCGCCGCCCGGGCCGCCGCGATCTCGGTGGCCGGGTCCAGCTCGTACATCATGAGGTCCACGAACAGCCGCCGCTCGATCAGCCGCAGCTCCTCCCAGGCGTGGTTGGCCTCCGGGCTCATCAACCCCTGGCTGAGCAGCTCGAACGGGATCTCCAGCATCTCGGCGTGGGGTAGCTCCGGCGTCGCGCCGACCGGCTTGAGCAGGTCGTACGGGAACGGGCCGTCCCAGGCCGTGAACGGGTCCTTCAGCATCGGGTCGCCGCCTTACGTCGTCGGGCCGGCATCGGGTTGGTCGCCGGCCTCGTCCGGCTCGTCTCGCTGGTCCGGCTCGTCCCGCAAGTCCGGCTCGTCCCGCAGGTCCTCGGCGAGCGCGTCGAGCAGCGCCTGCCGGATCCGCGGGTTATCCGGGTCCAGCAGGGCCGCGCGGACCAGGTCGTACAGGGCGCCGGTCCGGTCGCCGGCAGCGCGGCTTGCTTCGGCCCTGGCCAACAGGGCCCGGGCCCGGTCCGCCGGGTTACCCGCCGGTACGTCCTCGGCGCCCATCAGGTCCGCCAGTTCGGCGAAGCTGCGCCGGGCCAGGATGAGTTCCGCCAGGTCGCCCAGGGCGTGCTCGAGGGTACCGATGAACCGGCGCCGGCCCGGCTGCCGGTTCAGCCCGTCGTGGACGAGCAGGAGCGCCTCGTACAGGACGCGCAGCCGGGCGGCCGGGTCACCGGCTCCGGGACCGTCGTTGAAGACCAGCGCCCGGACCAGGTTGTCGCGGGTACGCACGGAGTCCGGCCGCAGCTCCAGCGCCCGGCGCAGGTCCGACTCGGCCCGCCGGAAGTCCGGTTCGCCGCCGTACCGGTGGCACAGGTACCCGTGCCACACGCCCCGCTCGGTCAGCAGTTCGGCCAGCCGGGCGAGCAGGCGCTCCCGGTCGATCGCGCCCAGCAGCGGCATGACCCGCTCGATCAGGGTGACTCCCTCGTCCAGGTGCTCGCCCAGGCGCGGTCCGTCCTCGTCGGCGAGGGCCTGGACCCGGCCGAGGACGATCCGGACGATGGCCCGCTTCGTGCGTACCGTCGACATCGCGTTCTCCGCCGCGCGGATCGCCTCGGCCCACTCCCCGACCGCCCGGTCCACGCCGCCGGGGCCGCCGACCAGCGCGCCGCGGGCCAGCGCCAGATGTGCGCGCACGGCCAGGTCGACCGCGTCCTGCAGGAGGCGGGCCCGGCGGCCGGGCAGGAGGAGGTACGCCGGGTTGCGCGCGACGAAGTCGGGACAGTGCGGGCAGTGCGCGAGGTGGCCGGCGACGTCGGACCCCGGGCCGGCACAGTCGGGCGGCAACCCGGTCAGCGTCTGGTGCTGGATCCCGGGCAGCGCGCGCAGCGCCGGTTCGAACCGGTGGTGCTCGGTGAGCGCGAACGCCGGCGCCAGCTCGGAGAACGCGAAACGCAGCCGTTGCAGCGCCGGGTCGCCGTCCGGACCGGCGTCGGCCTCCAGCCGGGCGATCTGCTCGCCCAGCGCGACGGCCAGGCCCGCCCGGTGCAGGTACCCCGGGCCGCAGGCGAACCGGTCCCCGGTGCCGGGCAGCGGCAACGAGCCGGCCTCCTTGAGCGCCCGGGCGCCCGCCATCTCGGTGTCGAAGACCTCGATCAGGCGGCGGTACCGGGCGGCCGGCTCGGACCGACCCTGACCCGCGTGGCCGTCGGCGTACCCGGTCAGCCGGGCCAGCAGGTCCTCGGCCAGCTCACGGCGCAGCCGGGCCAGGTCCCCGGCCTTCCCGGCGTGCCCGTACGCCCCGGTCCGGGCCGCCCGCCACGAGACCCAGTACCCGTCGTCGGTGAGGACGACCGCCCAGCAGGCCAGGGCCCGTTCCCAGGCCGGTCCGGCGTGTTCCCAGGCGCCGCTGTCCTCCAGTTCCCGGGCCCGCCAGAAGTGCGCGATCGCCAGCGCGTGTACCGCCGCCAGGTCGTTGGGCACCGCGGCGACCCGCGCCTCCCACGCCTCGATCGCCCGGTCCCGGTCCCGGGCCAGCAGCAGCAACAGGGGCGCGTGCCCGGGCAGCGCCGCGCACAGCCCGTCGAGGAGCTGCCCGGGCCGGTCGGGCACCAGTGCGGTCAGGCGCGCGCGCAGCTCGTCCAGGTCGGCCACCGGGTACAGCAGCGCGTCCAGCCGCAGCCGCCGGGCCGGTGACCGGAGGTGGTCCCAGGCGACCCGCTCGGACCAGCTCATCCCGCCGCTCTCCATCAGCGTGAACGGCGCGTCGTTGATCTCCTCGGGGGTGGCGGCGGGGGTGATGCCGGCGGCGCGCAACGCCAGGTACGGGAACGTCGGGTCACGCAGGGCGTACGGGTCGGCCACCAGCGGAGCACCGGCCAGCCCGTCGGCCCAGGGCAGCGCGTCGAGCAACCGCTCCAGGCGGCGGGCGCGGGCGTCCGCGTCGGGTTGCGCGGGGGCCGCCGACCGGTACGCGGCGACGGCGGCACTCCACTGTCCGGCCGCGTCGAGGATCCGACCCCGGGCGTACGCACACCGGGCGACCGCGTCGCGGTGCTCGCCGCAGGCCAGGTACAGGTCGAGCGCGGCGGGCCAGTCGTCCCGGCCCTCGGCCAGCCGGGCCCGCGCGTAGTCGCCGAGCCGGGCCGCGTCCCGGTACCCGTCCAGCGGCTCGGCCTCCCGGACCACACCGGCCCAGTCGTCGGCGGCGTCGGCCAGCCGGGCCCGGGCGTACCCGAGCCGGTCGGTGACGTCCTCGAAGTCCAGCGGCAACCGGGCGTACGCCGCCCGCGCCCCGGCCCAGTCCGGGTCGGTCCCGTCCTGTTCGGCGAGCCGGCCCTGCGCGTACGTGCGGCGGTGCGCCACGTCGTCGTGGTCGTCGGGCAGCCCGGCGTACGCGTCCACCGCCTCGCCCCAGGCGCCGGCCTGCTCGTACGCCCGGCCCCGCGCGTACCCGTACAGCACGGCCAGTTCCGGATCGTCGGCGGCCCGGGACCCGTACGCGGCCGCGGCCTCGCTCCACCGGCCGGCCGCCTGGTGCCGGCGCCCGTACGCCCTGCACCGCAGCACCCCGGCCCGACCGGCATGGTCCTCGTCCGGCAGGTCGCGCAGCGAAACCAGGACGGCGTCCCAGTCCTGCCGCCGGTCGGCGAGCCCGGCCCGGGCGAAGTCGCGGATCCGGCCGACCGCGCCGTCGCCGTACGCGTTGGCCAGCGGGCCGAACCCGGCGATGACGCCGGACCAGTCCCCGCGCTCGTCGGCCGCCCGACCCCGGGCGTGGCACAGCCGGTCCCGCACGTCGAGCAGGTCGCCGGGGACCGTCTCGTACCGCCCGACCGCCTCCGCCCAGCACCCGTCGACCTCGAGCAGCCGGCCCCGGGCGTACGCCAGCCGGGCGGCCGCGTCGGCGTGCGCCGTCGAGCCGTACGCGACCACCGCCGCGGCCCAGTCGCCGTCCCGCTCGTCCAGCCGGCCCCGGACGTACGCGGTCCGGCCGGCCACGTCCGGCGACGGCGCGGGCAGCGCCCGGTAGTGCTCCCACGCCTGGGTCCAGTCCCCGTCGCCCTCGGCCGCGAGCGCCCGCTCAAGGACCCGGTCCCGGTACCCGTCCAGCCACCCGGTCACGTCCGCGCCGTGCTCCTGCGCGGCCGTCACCGCCCGGAGCGCGCCCAGCGGGTCGTCGCGGTCGGCGGCGAAGCGGGCCTCGGCGAGGCAGCCGCGCGCCGGTGCGTCGGCGAAGTCCGGAAGCTCGGCATACGCGGCGATCGCGTCGGCCCAGCGCTGCTCCTCCTCGGCCAGGCGCCCGGTGGCGTACCGGAGCCAGTCCTCCGCCGGGCCGGTCAAGCCGGTCAGGGCGGGGATGGCCGCCGCCCACGACTCCCGCGCGATGGCCGCGCGTCCCTCGGCGTACCGGCGCCGGTCGGCAGCGTCGGGCAGATCGGGGCAGCCGCCGTAGTGCCCGGTCGCGTCGGCCCAGCGCTCGTCGGCCTCGGCGAGCCGGCCACTCGCGTACGCCAGGCACGCCGCCGAGTCGCGGTACCCGTCGGGGCGGCGGGCCAGGATCTCCCGGTACCGGTCGGCCGCGCCGGACCAGTCGCCGTCGCGCGTACGTACCCGCGCCGTGGCGTACGCCTCGGCCAGTTCCGCCTCGACCTGGGCGGCCGCCCGGCGGGACACCGCGTCCCGGTAGCCGGCCGGGCGCTCGGCGAGCACGGCGTCGTACCGCTGCACCGCCGTACCCCAGTCGCCGTCCCCCTCGGCGGCGGCCGCACCTGCCAGCGCCTCGGCCAACCGCTCGGCTCCGGTGACCTCGGCGAGCACCACGGCCCGTACCGGCTCCGGCAGTCTGGTCTTGCGCAGCGCGGTCACCAGCGCGCGGGCCGGCTCCGGGTCGCCCTCGGCGGCGAGCACCGCGCAGAGCCGATCCAGCAGGTCCGCCGCCAGCTCGACCCGGGCCTCGGCCATCAGCCACCGCTGTTCGGCGCGGGGATGCGGGGTCGACGCGGTCCGCAGGACGCCTTCCCAGTCGCCGGTCGTCACCAGGTAGTGGGCCGCCCGGAGCACGTCGTCCAGGTTGACCGCACCGGCCTCCTGGTAGTGCCGCCACGCGTCGCTGAGCTCGCGCAGGGGATCGATCGACACCGGCTGCCGGTCACCGAGCACCTCCCGGGCCTTGAACAGCCAGCCGTGGTAGCAGGACGGGTGGAGGAACAGCACCGGGGTGCTCCACTCGATCCCGGTGTGCCGGGCCACCGGGGCCAGGTGGCTGCGCGCCGTCGCGACCGCTTCGTCGATCGTCTTGTTGCGGGCCACCTGGTCCAGCAGAAACGGGCTGAACCGGCCGGCGGCGAGGTCGGTCACCTGGGCCTGCATGGCGACCACGGCGGGTACGCCGCGCCCGATCAGGGCCTGCGCCAGGCCCGCGTACGGCTCGGCCTCCACGCTGGTCGCGCCGCTGCACAGGTTGAGTACGGCCAGCCGTAGCTGCTGGGCGCGCACGAGCATCCCGCCGAGCGTGCTGCCGGGTACCGGGTCGGCCAGCCCGTCCTCGCCCTCCAGGTACACCAGGCCGCCCTCGTCCGGGTCGTACCGGCCATGCGCGATGAGCAGCACGGCGCACGGGTCGTTGGCGTGCTCGGCGAGCCACTCGCCCAGCTCGGCACGGGTGGCACCGGGCAGCAGGGTGACCTTCGTGGCCCATACCGGCAACCGCTCGTGCAGCGCCTCGACCTCCCGGTCGGCGTCCAGCGGCGGGGTCGCGGGGTCGTTCGGCGAGGCCACCGCGACCAGGAGGTGGATCACCTCGCGCGGCGTGGCACCGTCCGGCAGGCGCGGGCGTACCCCGGCGCCGTCGGTCGGCAGCGACCGCACCAGCGAGAGGTTGTGGTCCAGCGCCAGCGCCTGCAACGGGCTGTCCGCCGGGCTGGCCAGCGCCTCGACCGGCAGGTCGCGCAGTTCGGGCGGAAGGTCGAAACGCAGCCGCAGCGCGCGGTCCGGCCGGGCGCTCACCCGGGCCCGGCTCTCCGCCAGGCACCGGGCCACCGCGTCGGGGAACAGCAGCGCGAAGACCTCGCGGCCGAGCTGACGAAGCTGGGGTACGACGGGGCGGCCGCCGGTCGGCTCGGTGCCCAGTTCCATCGAGATCAACCGCTCGAACGTCCGGCGGTACTCGGCCGGGTCGCGATCGAGTACCACGACCTCGGCGGCACACGCCGGACCGTTGGCCAGCACCAGGTACCGCCGGGTGCCGACCTTGCGTACCCGGATCCGTAGCTCGTCGTACCCCAGCATTTCCGCTACCGCCTTCTCGGTCCGCTGATCAGGCGCAGCAGCTCCGCCGTCAGGTCCTGCAGATCGGCCCGGGCGATCCCCAGCGCGGTGAGCAGCTCGGGCTGGCCCGGTTCGTCCGCGAGCCCCGCCTCCAGTACCCGAACCGACTCGCGCAACAGGTCGAGCGCCGCCACCGGGTCGCCCCGACCCACCCGGTCCAACGCCAGCTCCCGCAGCGCCACCGGCAGGTTGACCCGGGCCCGGCGCAGGTGCGGGTTGACCTCGATGGCCCGGCGCAGGTCGGCGGCCGCGTCGGCCATCCGGGCCGGCTCCGCGTTGCCGGCGCGGATGCCCCGGCTGGCCAGCAGGGTGGCGAGCTGGCCGTTCAGCCGTTCCCCGGCGACCCCGCCGCAGTGCCGCCGGGCCTCGTCGATCAGCGCGATCGCGTCGTCGAGCCGGTCGGCGCGCTCCAGCGCGGCGGCCCGGCCCAGCGCCATGTCAGCCACGGCGTCCTGCACGTCCGGCGCCGCGTCGATCAGCCGCGCCCGCTCGACCGCCTGCCGCCAGTGGCTCCCGACCTCGGTCAGGTCGAGCGTCTCGGCGGTGAGCGCCGTTCTGGCCAGTTCGAGCAGCGCGGTCACCGACAGGTCGAGGGCGTCTTCGAGCAGGGCGAGGTGCTTGTCGGGAGTCTGCGCGTACGCCGCGTTGTACTCGTCGAAGTGGGCGCAGTCGCGCACGCACAGCATCGGCTGCCCGGGCCCGGTCGCCCGGCGGTCCACCGGCCGCGCCCGGCAGCCGTCGCAGCGCAGGTCGGCCAGCGCGTCCACGGCCTCCCGGGCCCGACCCGCGCTCCGGTGCACCTCCGCGAACCCGAGCTGGGAGAAGTACCCCCGGAGCTGCGCGGCGTCGGCCCAGTCGACCTTCTCCGCGACGAAGGACCCGAACTCGCGGGCCAGGCCCAGGTCGGCGATCCGCAGCGGTCCACAGACCAGGACCCGCCCGGGCGCCTGCCCGACCGGGAACCCGCCGCACCCGGCCAGCGCCTGGGCGGCGTCGACCTCGCGGTGGAGCAGGATCTCGGTGCCGTCGACCGGACCCAGCGCGTGTTGCAGGTGGGTCCGCACCCGACCACGCAACGAGGACAGGTACGCCTCCGGCACCGGGGTCCCGTACCGGTGCGCCCGCCGGGCCGCCCAGCCCTGCCAGAACTCCTGGTCGTGGAGGATGGCGGCCCAGGCGGCGATGCACTGGCGGTGCAGCGCGGCCGCCCGGGGCGGGTCGGACCCCGGCCCGGAGACGGTGTGCAGCAGCATGAGGGCCAGCGCGTGGGTCAGCCGATGCTCGGCCGGCGCCGCGCGGGACGCGTCCGCGAGCACCTGCACCCCCTCGGTACGGTGCCCGCCGAAGCCCAGGATGACCGCGTCGAGGTACGGGCTGGCCGACGGTCCGAGGCCCAGTCGCTGCCGCTCGTACAGCAGCGTCGCGGCGGCGTCCCACCGGCCCTCGTCGGCCTCAGTGAGTGCGGCCCGGGTCAGCGCGAGCGCCAGCTCGCGCCGGGCACGGTCGCCGGTACCCGGGTCGGCGCTGCCGAACGTGGCCACCGTGGACCGGACCGGTTCGCTGCCCCACCGGGCCAGCGCCGCCCAGAGCGACTGGTCGGACCCGGCCGACGTCGGACCG
>VAXX01000098.1:12743-19018 GCA_005885115.1 Actinomycetota bacterium
CGCGTACGCCAACCGGGCCGCCCGGTCCTCCGGCTCGTCCGACAGGATCCGGCGCAGCCGGGCCACCGCCCGTTCCGGCGCACCGTCCAGGGCGTCGAGCAACGCGAGGTACCGGGCCGGGCGCCGGTCGTCGCCGGCGGCGCTCTGAACCGTCGTCAGGTATCGACGGGCCTCGTCCCGGCCGGACCGGTCCCCTCGGGTGAGCGCCCGAGCGGCGGCGTGCAGGTACAACTCGGGGAGCACCGCCCCGGCCGGGGCGAAGACCTCGGCGGCGTCCAGGCACTCGGACACCGCCGCGAAGTCGCCGCCGTTGGCCAGTTGCAGCGCACGGGCCCGGTACGCCGAGCCGATCAGCGGCTCGAGCCGGTCCCCGCCCGGTACCCGGCCGTGCAGGTCGGTCCAGGAGCGGATGGCGTCGGCGTACCGGCCCAGCCGGTACGCGCACAGGCCGTGGTGGTACAGGATCGGGTCCTGCCCGAGGCCCTGGCGGATCAGCGCCTCGTACGTCGCCATCGCCTCGGCGTACCGGCCCTGCCGCTCCAGCGCGTACGCCAGCATGGAACCGGTCAGCACCGCGTACCGGTCCGTACCGGCGGCGCCCTTCAACCCGCGCAGCGGTGTCTCGGCGGCCGACCACTCGCCCCGCCGCAGCCGCAGCGCGGCGAGCAGTGCCCGGGCCTCCTCGCCGAGGTAGCCCTGCCGCTCGGCCGCGAGCAGGTCGACCAGGGCGCCGGCGTCGTCCCCCCACCGGAACCGCGCGTACGCCCGCTGGATCCGGGCCGGTCCGGAACCCGGCTGGCGCTGGAGTGCCGCCGTGAAGCTGGCCTCGGCCTCCGCGTACGCCTGCTGGTGGCCGAGCGCACAGCCGGCCCAGTACCACGCCTCCCAGCCTTGGGGCCACAGCGACTGAGCCATCCGGAACGCGGCCAACGCCTGCGGGAACCGGCCCTGCGTCAGGTGGATCCGGCCCAGCCCGAGGTCGGCGCGGGCGGCGAGTTCGGCCACCTCCGGATGCGTACCGACCCGGCGGTCCAGGCGTTTGCGCGCGTCCTCGAACAGCGTGCCGGCCGCGTCCCAGCGGGCATCGGCGAACAGCGACTGCGCCTCGACGACAGCCCTGCGCGCCCGGCGTAACGCGATCCGTGACCACATGGCGATTCAGGCGCGGGGCTCGTCCAACTCCGCCGGAACGCCTCCTCGGGAAGCCCGGCCTCCAGCACGATCCGCAGGCCGGACTCGCTGTCCTGCAACACCAGCGGTGCGGTGCTGCCGCCGTTGCGCGGGCGCCGTAACGCGCGGTCCACGAGCTTGCGCAGCCCACCGTGGAGGTCTTCGGCCAGGCTGTTCCCCAGCCCGATGAGGAAACCCTGCAAGGGCAGCGCCACCAGGATCAGCCAACCGAGCGTGCCGGGATCGCGGTGGGTGTGCGACCGGCGGGCATCAGCCTGTACGCCGAGCCGGTCGAACAACTCGATGACCGCCTGCTCCTCCTCGGCCGAGGCAGCGTCGTTGACGAGCACCTCGGCGACCAGGGGGCGACCAGACATCGTGAAGGCTCCAAACGCAGGGGTCAGGGGAGTCCGGATCCGGGATTGCCGCATGACGATTTGGCGCACCCGGGATTGTATCGACCGGGCTGCCGCGCCCGCAGTCCCGAAAATGACAGGCACGGTTGATACCGTTGGCTGGCAATGCATTGCCGTCGTCTGGAAAGAGCCTGTCATGTGCCGCAGCATCAAGACGCTCCGCCCGCCGTACCAGGAGGAAGTCACCGACACGGACGTCCACTCGGCGGCGCTGCAGTACGTCCGCAAGGTCTCGGGTTTCCGTAAGCCCGCGCCGCACAACGCGGAGGCGTTCGAAGCCGCCGTGGCGGCGGTCGCGGCCGCGACCCAGGAGCTTCTCGACCACCTGGTGGTGGGCCGGAAGGCGGCCTAGCGGGCGATCTCGGTGACCCGCGACTCGCGGACCACGGTGACCCGGATCTGGCCCGGGTAGGTCAGCTCCTCCTCGATCTGCTTGGCCACGTCCCGGGCGAGTACGGCGGCGCCGATCTCGTCGACGTCGTCCGGCTTGACCATCACCCGGATCTCCCGGCCGGCCTGCATCGCGAAGACCTTCTCCACGCCCGGCTTGCCGCCGGCGATCTCCTCGATCCGCTCCAGCCGCTTGACGTAGGCCTCCAGGCTCTCCCGCCGGGCCCCCGGCCGGCCGCCGGAGCAGGCATCCGAGGCCTGGGTGAGCACCGCCTCGATGGTCTGCGGCGGTACCTCGTTGTGATGCGCCTCGATCGCGTGGACGACCTCGTCGGACTCGCCGTACTTGCGGGCGAGGTCGGCGCCGATCAGCGCGTGGCTGCCATCCACCTCGTGGGTCAACGCCTTGCCGATGTCGTGCAGGAACGCACACCGCTTGATCAGCTGGGTATCCAGCCGCAGCTCGGCCGCCATCACCCCGGCGATGTGCGCGGTCTCCACCAGATGTTTGAGGACGTTCTGGCCGTAGCTGGTCCGGTAGCGCAGCCGGCCGAGCAGCGCGAGCAGCTCCGGGTGCAGGTCGGTCAGCCCGACCTCCACCACGGCATCCTCGGCGGCCCGCAGGCATAGCCGCTCCACCTCGTGCTTGGCGAGGTCGAAGACCTCCTCGATCCGGTGCGGATGGATCCGGCCGTCGAGGATCAGCTTCTCCAGGGTCAACCTGCCGATCTCCCGACGTACCGGGTCGAAGCACGACAGCAGTACCGCCTCGGGCGTGTCGTCGATGATCAGGTTGACTCCGGTCACCGACTCGAAGGCGCGGATGTTGCGCCCCTCGCGGCCGATGATCCGGCCCTTCATCTCGTCGCTGGGCAGGTGCAGGACGCTGACCACGCTCTCGGCGGTCTGCTCGCTGGCCACCCGCTGGATCGCGTCGACCACGATGTGCCGGGCGCGCTGCTCACCGGTCGTCCGGGCCTCGTTCTCGATCTCCCGTACCAGCAGCGCCGCTTCCCGCTTGGCCTGCGTCTCGATCGTCTCGACCAGCTCGAGCCGGGCGGCATCGGCGGTCAGCCCGGCGATGCGCTCCAGCTCCCGGCGCCGGTCCTGCTCAAGCTCGGCGACCAGCGCCTCGCGGACAGCCAGCGCCGCCTCGCGCTCGCTCAGGTCGACCTCCGCACCGCTGATCCGGCGGTCCCGCTCGGCCAGCCGCTCGGCCTCCTCGACCAGCAGCCGCTCGCGTTCGTCCAGGCGCTGCTGGCGACGCTCGGCGTCGGCGGACTGCTCGCGCGCGGTCGCGGTGAGCATGGTGATCTCGCGCTCGCCGGTCCGGCGGGCGGTCAGCCGGGCCTGCTCGGCGTCCTGCTCAGCCTGCCGGTGGGCCCGCTCGAGGATGGTGTCGGCCTCCGCGTGGGCGGCGGCGACGACCCGCTGCGCCTCGGCCCGGGCCGCGGTCGCCTCGGCCTTGGCGGCAGCCGCTTCGGTACGCGCGGTGGTGGCCAACACCCGGGCGGCGTCCACGGCCGAGGTCGCTTCGTCGGCGGCGTCCCGCAGCGCGGCCAGGGACTGCTCCTGGCGGTCCCGCTCGGCGAGGAACACCGGGTCGGCGGGCCCCTTGGCACCGCTCCGGCGCAGCGTACGCATGGTCCGCAGAACCAGGACGAGGCCGGCGGCGACGAGTACGGCCAGCAGCCCTACCACACCCACCAGAACCATGACGAGCGCTGTCATGGCGGCCTCCTCCCCTTCGCCGTGCGTACCCAGGCCGGCGGGCCGGGTACCGAATCGCGGTGGAGGAGAGGCCGAGCCGCGGGTACGGCTGCCTGTTCCGACCTCAACGAGATGACGGAACAGTACGCCTCGTTGTCGTCGGTTTGCTGTGCGTCGACGTCAACGTTGTTTTTCGTATGTGCCGGTGCCAAATGTTGCTGGACTGTTATGCGATCTATGTTGTGTGCGTTGCCGCGATGGTCGGACGTGCTCCTCGTAAACCGAGGCTAGGTCGCGGATACCGGTTCGGTCAAGGACTCATGATCCGGCACTACCCGGCACACTCCGCCACCCATCGACTACCTCAGGCCAGGAAGCGATCATCGGTTCGGCCGATGCGCAGGTCAGCGCATCGGATCGTCCGCCTCCCCGACCAGATCGGTAAGGGCGTCCGGATCGACAGCGTCCGCGAACGTGGCGTACTCCTCATCCCGGGCGGCCAGAACCTCCTTCACCACGGAAACGGCCAACCCGGCCGGGTATCCCTTACGGGCCAGTAGCCCGACCAGCCTACGGAACAGGACGTCGGGCGTACCCGACGGTGCGGCGCGCAGCTTCCGCTCGACCAGGGCCCGGGCGGTGGCCGCCTCGGTCTCCCCATCGACCTGGGCCAGCGCCTCGCCGACCAGCTCACTGTCCACGCCCCGCTGGCGCAGCTCGCCGGCCAGAGTCCGGCGGGCCAGTCCCCGACCGTGGTGCCGGCTGGTCACCCAGGCCCGGGCGAACGCGGCGTCGTCGATCAGTCCGACGTCGTCGTACCGGTCGAGTACCTCGTCCGCGACCTCGGCCGGGATGCCGCGCCTGCGCAGCGCGGTCGCCAGCTCCGCCCGGGTACGCGGCCGGACCGCGAGCTGCCGGAGACAGATCTCCCGGGCCAGCTCGGCCGGATCCCGCGACTCCGGCTCGGGCTTTTCGGACCGGGACTGCCGGCTCGGCCCGCGGCCCTCGCCTGGTTGGGGATCCCGGGGGTCGGCCGGTTGGTAGCCGTCCTCAGGCCCCAGCCAGAGGGGACCCTCGGGAGTGGTGTAGTCCGGCGCCGGCTCGGGAGCCGGGCCGGCGCGCTTGGCGCGCGGCCGGGCGGGAGCCGCATCCCAGCCCCGACCCGTCCGCGCGCCACGTCGCCTACCCGGCACGGTCAGAAGTCCACCGTGACGGCATCGGGTCCACCGGCGGCATCCGTGCCGCCGCCCAGCCCGACCCCGAGCTTCTCCAGGATCTTCTTCTCGATCTCGACGGCCACGTCCGGGTTCTCCTTGAGGAACTTGCGGGCGTTCTCCTTGCCCTGACCGAGCTGGTCCCCGTCGTACGTGTACCAGGCACCCGACTTGCGGATGATGCTCTGCTCCACGCCGACATCGATCAGCGAGCCCTCCCGCGAGATGCCCTGCCCATAGATGATGTCGAATTCCGCTTGTTTGAAGGGCGCCGCGCACTTGTTCTTTACGACCTTGACGCGGGTACGGTTGCCGACCGCGTCCGTGCCGTCCTTGAGGCTCTCGATCCGCCGTACGTCCAGCCGGACCGAGGCGTAGAACTTCAACGCCCGACCACCGGTCGTCGTCTCCGGGCTGTTGTGCACCATGACACCGTCGACGAAGTAGTTGTGGTTGCCCTCCACCTCGATGTCGAACCGGTTCATCGAACGGGTCTTCGGCTTCACGTGGATGTCGAGGATCCGAGCGGGTACCGGGCGCAACTCGGCGGGGGCGAAAACCGGCTCGACAGCGCACTTGCCCTGGTAGCGCGGGAGCAGCTTGTAGGCCATCGCGTCGGGGACGTATGGCGCTACCAGCTCCTGGAACTTGCTCGTCGCGGCCGTGCTGAACTGTAGGAACGCCTTCTGACGGACACCCTTCGTGATCAGCCGGACGTCGAGACCGTAGCCATCACGCAGGTGCTCAGCCAGCCGGGCGCGAGAGCCCTCGCTCATCGCCTCTACGCAGATCTCGATCCGCCCGCTGCCGCCCCTGGTGGGCTCCTGCAGCCCCTTGGATCGCAGCGTGAAGCTGCCGTCGTCCAGGTACCAGACGGCGAGCGCCAGCGGCGTGAGCGTCTTGAGGTAGTCCCAGCTGAGGTGCTTCCTACCGTCTCCGAGATAGACGGCCCGCCGAAGCTCGTCCAGCTCCGGCAACGGCGTGAAGTCGGCGAACACGGCGCCCCGCCCGTCTACCCGACGGGCACACTCGATGTTGCCGAGCAGCGAAACCTTCCAGTCGAGGTAGGCCGCTTGGCTGGCACCGTGACCGAGCCGGAACCGGACGCCCGAGCGGTCCTGCAGATTAGGGGAAAGGTTGCCGTCCCCCATCAGCGAGCCGAGTACGACCTGCCACTGCTGTTCACTCAGGCGGCGCTGTTCGGTGAGCATCACCCGGTCGCCGGTGATCAGCTCGCCGGCCTCGCGCCAGCCGCCCGGCGTACGGATCAGGTGGTTGGGGGTAGCGGCGAACTGTGCCCGACCGTTGCCGCCGGACTTCGCCACGGTGAACTGGAGGAACTGTTCAGCGGGCCCGTTGTTGAACCAGTTGACGA
>VAXX01000266.1 GCA_005885115.1 Actinomycetota bacterium
ACGCATGGGTGCGCGGGTGGCGGTCGCCGGGGCCAGCGGGTACGCCGGGGGAGAGGTACTGCGCCTGCTCGCCGGACACCCGGACCTGGAGATCGTCGCGGCAACCGGGCACACCCAGGCCGGGGAGCCGGTGTCGTCCGTACACCCGCACCTGCGGCTGGACCTCACGCTCGCCGCGACGGGACCGCAGGCCCTGGCCGACGCGGACCTGGTGTTCCTCGCCCTGCCGCACGGTGAGTCGGCGGCGCTGGCCGCGCAACTGCCCGCCAGCGTGAAGGTCGTCGATCTCGGGGCCGACCACCGGCTGCGCGGCGCCGCCGCGTGGGCCGACTACTACGGCGGCCCGCACGCGGGCGCGTGGACGTACGGCCTGCCCGAACTGCCCGGGCAGCGGGACCGGATCACCGCCGCCGACCGGGTGGCCAACACCGGCTGCTACGCGGTCGCCACGATCCTCGCGCTCGCGCCGCTGATCGCGGCCGGGCTGGCCGATCCGTCCGACGTCGTGGTGGTGGCCGCGTCGGGGACCTCGGGCGCCGGGCGCACCCTCAAGCCGCACCTGCTCGCCAGCGAGGCCATGGGTTCGTTGACCCCGTACAAGGCCGGTGCGCACCAGCACGTACCCGAGATCAAGCAGGCGACGGGCGCGGCCTCGCTGTCGCTGACGCCGGTCCTGGCCCCGATGCCGCGCGGCATTCTCGCCACGGTGACCGTACGCCCGGCCCGGACGGTGACGCTCGCCGATGTCCGTGAGGTCCTGTCCTACCCAGGTGAGCCGTTCGTGCACCTGCTGCCCGAGGGCGCCTGGCCGTCCACCGCCGCGACGCTGGGCGCCAACGCGGCGCTGCTCCAGGCGACCATCGACCGGGACAGCGGCCGGATCATCGTGGTCAGCGCGATCGACAACCTCGGCAAGGGCGCGGCCGGCCAGGCCGTGCAGTGCGCCAACCTGATGCTCGGCCTGCCCGAAACCGCCGGCCTGACCGCGAACGGGGTCGCGCCGTGACCGCCGACGTGTTTTCTTCCGCGGAGGCGGCATCATGACCGTCACATCTGCGTTGGGATTCCGGGCGGCCGGCGTCGCGGCCGGGCTGAAGTCCAAGGGCGGCAAGGATGTCGCGCTCGTCGTCAACGACGGTCCGGCGGCCGCCGCGGCCGGCGTGTTCACCGGCAACCGGGTCAAGGCCGCGCCGGTGTTGTGGAGCGAGCAGGTCCTGCGCGGCGGGCGGGTCCGGGCCGTCGTCCTCAACTCCGGCGGCGCCAACGCGTGCACCGGACCGGGCGGCTTCCAGGACACCCATGCCACCGCCGAGAAGGTCGCGTCGCTGCTGGGGATCGGGGCCGGCGAGGTGGCCGTCTGCTCGACCGGGCTGATCGGGGTACGGCTGCCGATGGATCCGCTGCTCGCGGCCGTCGGCGCCGCGGTCGGGGCGCTGTCCGTGGACGGGGGAGACGACGCGGCGCAGGCCATCATGACCACCGACACCCGACCCAAGACCGTTGTGGTACCAGGGGATGGCTGGTCGGTCGGCGGGATGGCCAAGGGCGCCGGGATGCTGGCGCCGGGGCTGGCCACCATGCTCGTGGTACTGACCACCGACGCGGTCGCCGAACCGTCCACATTGGACAGTGTGCTGCGCGCCGCCACCCGGGTCACCTTCGACCGGCTGGACTCCGACGGCTGCATGTCCACCAACGACACGGTGCTGCTGCTGGCCTCGGGTGCGTCCGGCGTCGCGCCATCGGCGCAGACCTTGACCGGGGCGGTCACCGCCGCCTGTCGGGACCTGGTGCTGCAACTGCGCTCCGACGCCGAGGGCGCGACCAAGGACGTGGCCATCGAGGTGACCGGCGCGGCGAGCGAGGACGACGCGGTGACCGTCGGGCGCAGCATCGCCCGCAACAACCTGGTCAAGACCGCGCTGTTCGGCAACGACCCCAACTGGGGCCGCATCCTCGCGGCCGTCGGGACGACCGACGCGACGTTCGCGCCGGACACGCTCGACGTGGCGGTCAACGGCGTGTGGGTGTGCAAGGGCGGGGCCGCGGCCGAGGACCGCAGCGCGGTGGACCTGGCCGGGCGGGCCGTGACCATCACGGTGGACCTGCACGCCGGTACGCATACGGCGACGATCTGGACCAACGACCTGTCCCACGGGTACGTCCACGAGAACTCGGCGTACTCGACATGAGCGCTGACCTCCTCGCCGCACAAGGGAAAGCGGCCACGCTCATCGAGGCGCTGCCGTGGCTGGCCCGGCTGCACGGCGCGACGGTCGTGGTCAAGTACGGCGGCAACGCGATGACCTCGCCGGAGCTGCGCCAGGCGTTCGCGGCCGACATGGTGTTCCTGCGGTACGCCGGGCTCAAACCCGTGGTGGTACACGGTGGCGGGCCGCAGATCTCGGCGATGCTCGGCCGGCTCGGCATCGCCTCGGAGTTCCGGGGCGGGCTACGGGTCACCACGCCCGAGGCGATGGACGTGGTACGGATGGTCCTCGTCGGGCAGGTCGGTCGGGAACTGGTCAACCTCGTCAACGGGTACGGGCCGTTCGCGGTCGGACTGTCCGGTGAGGACGGTGGGCTGTTCACCGCGGTACGCCGACCGGCCTATGTGGACGGTCAGCCGGTCGACGTGGGACTCGTCGGGGACGTCGCGTCGGTGAACGTGTCGGCGGTCACCGACCTGATCGCGGCCGGCCGGATCCCGGTCGTGTCAACGGTCGCGCCCGACGCCGACGGCGTACTGCACAACCTCAACGCCGATACGGCGGCGGCGGCGCTGGCGATCGCGCTGGACGCCCGCAAGCTGGTCGTCCTCACCGACGTCGCCGGGCTCTACACCCGCTGGCCGGACGAGTCCAGCCTGGTGTCCCAGATCAGCACCGACGAGCTGGCGACGCTGCTGCCCAGCCTGGAGGCCGGGATGGTGCCGAAGATGGAGGCGTGCCTACGTGCGGTCCAGGGCGGGGTACCTGGTGCCCACGTCGTCGACGGCCGGGTCCCCCACTCGATCCTGCTGGAAGTCTTCACGTCTGAAGGGTTCGGAACCATGGTGGTGCCGTCATGAACCTCCTCGACCGGTGGCAGCAGTCGCTGATGGACAACTACGGCACCCCGCCGCTCGCGCTGGTACGCGGGGAGGGCGCCGTGGTGTGGGACGAGACCGGACAGTCCTATGTGGACCTGTTCGGCGGGATCGCGGTCAACGCGCTCGGGCATGCGCACCCGGCCGTCGTCGCCGCCGTCACAAGACAGGTCGCCACGCTCGGGCACGTCTCGAACCTCTTCGCCGCCGAACCGCCGATCGCGCTCGCCGAGCTGCTGCTGGCGCTGGCCGGCCGGCCGGGCAAGGTGTTCTTCTGCAACTCCGGCGCCGAGGCCAACGAGGCGGCGTTCAAGCTGTCCCGGCGGACCGGGCGTACCCACGTGGTGGCCGCCCACGGCGGGTTCCACGGCCGGACCATGGGTGCCCTGGCGCTGACCGGGCAGCCGGCGAAGACCGACCCGTTCCGGCCACTGCCGGGCGAGGTGACCCACGTCCCGTACGGGGACCCCGGCGCGCTCGCCGCCGCCGTGACCGACGCGACCGCGATGGTGATCCTGGAGCCGATCCAGGGGGAGGGCGGCGTCGTCGTACCCCCGCCGGGGTACCTCGCGGCGGCCCGGGAGATCACCCGTACCCACGGGGCGCTGCTGGTGCTGGACGAGGTGCAGACCGGCGTCGGGCGTACCGGCCACTGGTTCTTCCATCAGGCCGAGGGCGTCGAACCCGACGTCGTCACGCTGGCCAAGGGGCTGGGCGGCGGACTGCCCCTCGGCGCGACCCTCGCGTTCGGCGAGGCGGCCGCCCTGCTCGGCCCGGGCAGCCACGGCAGTACCTTCGGCGGTAACCCGATCTCCTGCGCCGCCGGCCTCGCCGTGGTGTCCACGATCGCCTCCGAGGGCCTGCTCGACCACGTGAAGCGGATCGGCGAGCGGCTGCGGCGCGGCATCGAGGCGCTGGGCCACCCGCTGGTCCAGGAGGTACGCGGCGCCGGTCTGCTGCTCGGCGTCGTGCTCACCGCACCGGCCGCCGGTACCCTGGCGAAAGCCCTGCACGGCAAGGGATTCCTGACCAACCCGGTACAGCCGGACGTGCTGCGGCTGGCGCCGCCGCTGATCCTGCGCGCCGAGCAGGCCGACGCGTTCCTCGCCGCGCTCGCCGCCGCGCTCGCCGAAGTGCGGGAACTCCAGTGACCGCACCACTGACCAAGGCCGGCCGGCACGCGCGCATCGTCGCGCTGATCCGGGACCGGGCCGTGCACTCGCAGATCGAGCTGGCCGAACTGTTGGCCGCCGACGGGATACACACGACCCAGGCGACGCTGTCCCGGGACCTGGACGAGCTGGGCGCGGTCAAGGTACGGGGCACCGACGGGGGGCCGGCGGTCTACGTCGTACCCCCGGAAGGAGCGGGACCACTGCGCCCGGCCGAGCAGGCCCCGGCGCGGCTGGTCCGCCTCCTGCGCGAACTGCTCACCGGCGCGGACGCCAGCGGCAACCTGGTCATCCTGCGCACCCCACCGGGCGCGGCGCAGTTCCTCGCCAGCGCGCTGGACCGCTCGGGCCTGCCCGAGGTCGTCGGCACGATCGCCGGCGACGACACCATCCTCGTACAGGGTCGTACTCGCATACTCCGGGGGCCTGGACACCTCGGTGGCCATCCCGTACCTCGCCGAGCAGGCCGGCGCCGAGGTGGTCGCGGTGGCCGTCGACGTCGGCCAGGGTGGCGAGGACATGGACGAGATCCGTCAGCGGGCGCTGGCCTGTGGCGCGGTCGAGGCCGAGGTGGTGGACGCGCGGGACGAGTTCGCGGCCGACTTCTGCCTGCCGGCGCTGCATGCCAACGCGCTATACATGGACCGGTACCCGCTGGTGTCCGCGCTGTCCCGGCCGCTGATCGTCAAGCACCTCGTGGCGGCCGCGCGCAAGTACGGCGGCACGATCGTCTCGCACGGCTGCACCGGCAAGGGCAACGACCAGGTGCGCTTCGAGGTCGGCATCGGCGCGCTCGCCCCGCACCTGAAGGTGATCGCGCCGGCCCGGGACTTCGCGTGGACCCGGGACAAGGCCATCGCGTACGCCCAGGAGCGCGACCTGCCGATCGACGTGACGCACAAGTCGCCGTACTCGATCGACCAGAACGTCTGGGGCCGGGCGGTGGAGACCGGGTTCCTGGAGGACATCTGGAACGCGCCGATCGAGGACGTGTACTCGTACACCGCCGACCCGACCCTCGCGCGGGACCCGGACACCGTACTGATCACCTCACCGAACTCAACCGGCGGGCCGGGGCCCAGGGGGTGGGCCGGCTCGACATGGTCGAGGACCGGCTGGTCGGGATCAAGAGCCGGGAGGTGTACGAGGCGCCCGGCGCGATCGCCCTCATCACCGCCCACCAGGAGCTGGAGAACGTGACCGTGGAACGGGACGTGGCCCGGTTCAAGCGCAACGTGGACCAGCGGTGGGGCGAGCTGGTGTACGACGGGCTGTGGTTCTCCCCGCTCAAGCACGCGCTGGACGCGTTCATCGAGGACACCCAGCGGTACGTGTCCGGAGAGATCCGGCTCGTCCTGCACGGCGGACGGGCCGTGGTGACCGGCCGGCGCTCCGAGGCCAGCCTGTACGACTTCAGCCTGGCCACCTATGACGAGGGCGACCTGTTCGACCAGTCCCTGGCCAAGGGCTTCGTCGACCTGTGGGGCCTGCCCAGCCGGCTCGCCGCCGCGCGTGACTCCCGGCTCGCGCACTAACGTGGTCGGAGTGAACGATCAGTCGTTGACCGAAGGTTCGACCCGGCTCTGGGGTGGGCGGTTCCGGGGCGGGCCCGCCGAGGCGCTGGCCCGGCTGTCGGTGTCCGTCCACTTCGACTGGCGGTTGGCCCCGTACGACCTGGCCGGCTCCCGGGCACACGCCCGCGTACTGGCCGGGGCCGGCCTGCTCAGCTCCGACGAGCTGGGCCGGATGCTCGCCGCGCTGGACGATCTGGAGGCGGCCTGCGCGTCGGGTGAGTTCCGGCCGACCGTGGAGGACGAGGACGTACACACCGCGCTGGAGCGGGGGTTGCTGGAGCGGCTCGGCGCGCTGGGTGGGAAACTGCGCGCCGGCCGGTCCCGCAACGACCAGGTCGCCACCGACCTGCGCCTGTACCTGCGCGACCAGGCCCGGGGCGTCGCCACCCGGCTGGTGGAGCTGGCCGACGCGCTGGTCGAGCAGGCGCAGCGGCACGTGGACACCCCCGCGCCGGGCATGACCCACCTCCAGCACGCCCAGCCGGTCGCCTTCGGGCACTGGCTGCTCGCCCACGTCCAGGCCCTGCTGCGGGACCTGGACCGGCTGCGGGACTGGGACGCCCGGGCCGCGGTGTCCCCGCTCGGCTCCGGTGCGCTGGCCGGCTCGTCCCTGCCGCTGGACCCGGTACAGGTGGCCCGCGAGCTGGGCTTCGACTCGGCCGCGCCGAACTCGATCGACGCGGTCTCCGACCGGGACTTCGTCGCCGAGTTCCTGTTCGTGGCGGCGCTGGTCGGGGTACACGTGTCCCGGCTGGGCGAGGAGATCGTGCTGTGGACCTCGCAGGAGTTCGGCTGGGTGGAGCTGGACGACGCGTTCGCCACCGGTTCCTCGATCATGCCGCAGAAGAAGAACCCGGACGTCGCCGAGCTGGCCCGGGGCAAGAGCGGCCGGCTGATCGGCGACCTCACCGCGGTGCTGACCATGCTCAAGGGCCTGCCGCTGGCGTACGACCGGGACATGCAGGAGGACAAGGAGCCGGCCTTCGACGCGGTGGACACGCTGCAACTCGTGCTGCCGGCGCTGGCCGGGATGATCTCCACCATGACGGTACGGGTGGACCGGCTGGCCGCGACCGCGCCCCTCGGGTACACCCTGGCGACCGAGGTCGCCGACTGGCTGGTCCGGCGCGGGGTGCCCTTCCGGAACGCGCACGAGATCACCGGGCAGCTCGTCGCGCTGTGCGCGGCCCGGGAGTGTGCGCTGGACGACGTGTCCGACGACGAACTGGCCTCGGTATCGGCGCACCTGACCCCGGAGGTCCGCTCGGTGCTCTCGGTCGCGGGGGCGCTCGCCGCCCGGCGTACCCCCGGGTCCACCGGCCCCGGTCCGGTCGGTGACCAGCTCACCGTCGTCGAGGACCGGCTGGACGCCTGGCGGGAGTGGGCGCTACAGCGGGTGGTACCGCGCTGAGCCTCGCCGAGTTGCTGGAAGGCCCGGTCGAACCGGCGGCCCGGGGGTTGCTGGGCGCGCTGCTGA
>VAXX01000267.1 GCA_005885115.1 Actinomycetota bacterium
GCACGGCCTCGGCGGCTCCTCCGCGAACTGGACCGACCTCGCCGGCCTGCTCGCCAACCGGCTCGCCGGGCAGGCCATCGACCTGCCCGGGTTCGGCCGCAGCGACCCGGCCCGCAGCTACTCGATCCCGGCCGTGGCGGCCCGGGTGATCCGGTGGATCGAGTACAGCGATCGGGGCCCGGTCCACCTGTTCGGCAACTCGCTGGGCGGGGCCATCGCGGTCCGGGTCGCCGGTACCCGACCGGACCTGATCCGTACCCTCACCCTGATCTCACCGGCCATGCCCTTCCTCGACCCGCGCCGGTCGGCGCACGGCCGGATGGTGCCGCTGCTGTGGATCCCCCGGGCGGACCTGATCGCCCAGCGCCGGATGCGCGCCATCGAGCCGGCCGAGCTGGCCCGGCAGGTGCTCGAGCTGTGCTTCGCCGACCCCAGCCGGATCCCCGAACAGCGGATGGCCGAGGCGGTCGAGGAGACCCGGCTGCGGTACGACGTCCCGTGGTACCTGGACGCCTACGTGCGTACCCTGCGTGGCCTGGTCGGTACGTTCGTCCGCGCGTACCTGCCGGGCGCCGGTTCGCTGTGGCGGGTCGCCCGGCGGATCACCGCGCCGACCCTGGTCATCGGCGGCACCCTCGACCGGCTGGTCGACCCCCGGGTGGCGACCCAGGTCGCCCGGACGGTCCCGGACTCCCGGCTGCTGCTGCTCGAAGGCGTCGGGCATGTCGCCCAGATGGAGGTACCGGAGCTGGTGGCCCGGGCGGTCGTGGCGATGCTCGATCAGGTCGACCGGGATGTGGCACGCTAACGGGCGATGCGCCCGCGAACCCACCGGCCCCGCTTGATCGTCGTGACGATCGCGGTGGCCGCGCTGCTGCTCTGGGCGGTACCGGCCGCGCTGGGCGCGATCCGCCGGGCCGTCGCTCCCGAACGGGGTACCCGGCATCCGGCCGCCCCGGAGCCGCCGCCCCGCCGATCGGCCAGCCCGTCCGCCCCACCCAGCCCGACGGTGCTCAACGTGCCCCGGTCCGGGCCGGGGACCTGGGCGTACGCCGACCAGCAGGGGCCGGTGCTGGGCGGCGCCGGGCCGATCGAGCGGTTCCGGGTGGCGGTCGAGACCGGGATACCGGTATCCGTGGGGGAGTTCGCGGCGAAGGTACAGGCGGTGCTCGGCGACCCGCGCAGTTGGACGGCGAGCGGCTCGCTGCGCCTGCAGGAGGTACCCGGTAACGCCCCGGCCGACTTCACCATCTACCTGGCCACCCGGGCGACCAGCACCCGGATGTGCGGCGCGGGTGGGCTGGACACCGACGGGTACACCTCGTGCCGGGTACCGGGTCGGGTGATCATCAACCTGGACCGGTGGGAGTACTCGGTGCCCGACTACCTCCGGGCCGGGGTACCGCTGGAGGAGTACCGCAGCTACGTCATCAACCACGAGACCGGACACCAGCTCGGCCACGGACACGAGTTGTGCCCCGGCGCCGGCCGCCCGGCTCCGGTGATGGAGCAGCAGACCCTCGGGCTGCACGGCTGCACGGCCAACCCGTGGCCGTACCTCAACGGGCACCGGTACGCCGGACCGCCGGGCCAGTACTGATGGCATCCCGTACCCGATATCCCGGCGACCTGGAGGCCGCGCGGATCCGGGCCCGCGCGGCGCGCCGGCGCCGCTCCCGGTCGCGTTTCCTGGTTTCCGTCGTGGTCCTGGTGGTCGGCGCCGCCCTGGTGGCGACCGCCAACCTGGTGTTCCTGCACTGGCGGGCCCAGCAGCCGACGGCGGTGGCGGCCGCACCCAGCACGCCCGCCGCGCCGGTGCCGACGCCGGCCGCGCCCTCCAGCGCCGCCGCGCCGTCGTCCGCGCCGGTGAACTTCCCGACCAAGGGCAAGGACACCTTCGGGTACGCGCCCGGCGCCGACCAGATCCTCGGCAGCGGGTCGGGTGCGGTGAAGAAGTACCTGGTGGCCGTCGAGGACGGCAGTGCCCAGGACGTGGGCGGCTTCGCCGAGGCGGTACGCCGGATCCTCGGTGACCCGCGCGGCTGGACGGCCGGCGGGGACGTACGTTTCCAGCAGGTCGCCAAGAACGGCGGGCCGAACTTCAGCGTCACGCTGGCCACCCAGGTGACCGCGGAACGGATCTGCGCCCTCGGCGGTATCCACACCGACCAGCTCACCTCGTGCCGGCTACCCGGCCAGGTGGTGATCAACCTCACCCGCTGGTTGACCGCGATCCCCGACTACGGGGCGCCGCTGGCCGAGTACCAGGCGTTCGAGCTCAACCACGAGGTGGGCAAGGAGCTCGGGTACCCCAACGAGGCGTGCCCGTACCCCGGCCAGCCGGCGCCGGTCATGCAGAAGCAGGCGTTGGGCCTCAAGGGGTGTACGCCCAACGGCTGGCCGTACCCCCATGGCACCTTGTATCACGGCCCGGTGCTCCCGTAACCGTGGCGCGCCTCACCGCGTGGGATCGGGAAGACCGACCGGCGCTGCCCGCGTTAACGTGAGTCGTAGCCCTATCCCGGAGGAGTGTCATGTCGCTGCCGCCGCTCGTCGAGCCCGCGCCGAGCCTGTCGATCGACGAGGTCCGCCGCTACAGCCGGCACCTGATCATCCCGGACGTGGCGATGGACGGGCAGAAGCGGCTGAAGAACGCCCGCGTGCTGTGTGTCGGCGCCGGCGGCCTGGGCTCGCCCGCGCTGATGTACCTGGCCGCGGCCGGGGTCGGCACGCTGGGCATCGTCGAGTTCGACACGGTCGACGAGTCCAACCTCCAGCGGCAGATCATCCACGGGCAGTCGGACATCGGCCGGTCCAAGGCCGAGTCGGCGCGCGACTCGGTACGGGAGATCAACCCGTACGTCAACGTGGTGCTGCACGACGAGGCGCTGACCAACGACAACGTGTTCGAGATCTTCGGCCGGTACGACCTGATCGTCGACGGTACCGACAACTTCGCCACCCGGTACCTGGTCAACGACGCCGCCGTACTGCTGGGCAAGCCGTACATCTGGGGCTCGATCTACCGCTTCGATGGGCAGGCGAGTGTCTTCTGGGCCGGGCCTCCAGCACATGGCCCCTGCTACCGCTGCCTGTACCCGGAGCCGCCGCCGCCCGGCATGGTGCCCTCGTGCGCCGAGGGCGGCGTGCTCGGCGTGCTGTGCGCGAGCATCGGCTCGATCCAGGTCACCGAGGCGATCAAGGTGCTCACCGGCATCGGCGAGCCGCTGGTCGGCCGGCTGATGGTGTACGACGCGCTGGAGATGACGTACCGGACCATCAAGGTTCGCAAGGATCCGAACTGCGCCCTCTGCGGGGAGAACCCCACCATCACCGGCCTGATCGACTACGACGACTTCTGCGGCGTGGTATCCGACGAGGCGTCCGCGGCGACCCTCGGCTCGACGATCACCACCACGGAGCTCAAGGAGTGGATCGACGCCGGGAAGCCGATCGAGCTGGTCGACGTACGGGAACCCGCCGAGTACGAGATCGTCTCGATCCCCGGTTCCCGGCTGGTACCCAAGGGCGAGATCCTGTCCGGCAACGCGCTGGCCAGCCTGCCCCAGGACAGGCAGATCGTGCTGTACTGCAAGTCCGGCGTCCGGTCGGCCGAGGCGCTCGCCGCGGTCAAGGCGGCCGGCTTCCGGGACGCCGTACACGTCCAGGGTGGGGTCGTCTCCTGGGTCCGGCACGTCGACCCCTCGCTGCCCATCTACTGACCCTTCGGCTGACCCCGACAACCGGCCCGCTCTCATGAGTCCCGGATAGCCTTTCGGATATGGCCGACCTAGACGCAGCGATCGGGTTCGTGGTTGCCCGGGGGGACCAGGTGGACCGGGCGCGGCTGTCGTGGCTGCGCTCGGGCATCGTCCCGGCGCCCGAGATCCTCGCTCGGGCCGAGGCCGGCCAGACGCCCGGCGGCGGCTGGCCGGCCAACTCCGGCGGGGACGTACCCTCGATCGACGCCACCTGCTTCCGGCTGGCCGAGCTGGACGACCTCGGCGCGCTGGAACGGGACCCGGCCCGGCGGGCGCTGGCGTGGCTCGCCGGCCGGCAACAGCCGGACGGCATGTGGGAGGAGGACCCGGCGCTGGCCCGGGACGCGCCCGACTGGGCCCAGCCCGGCAACCCCGAGGCCCGGCTGTACCTGACCGCGGGCGCCGGGTACTGGCTGGCCGTCGGCGGCTCACCGGCCCGGGACGTGATCGCCCGGGCCACCCAGGCGTTCCGCGCCTCGCTGCGCGAGGACGGGACCTGGCCGTCGTACCTGGTCGCCGGCTGGCTCGGCGGTGCCCTGCTCTACCACGCCGAATGGTTCTACGAGGCGGCCCAGATCCAGGTCATCCTGGCCGAGCGGGTACCGGACATGAGCCCCGCCGACGTCGCCGACCTGGCCGCCGCGTTCCGCCGGGCCGGCATGTCGCCGGACGACTGGCTACTGGCCGCCGCGCGCAAGCGGCTGACCGAGACCCAGCGCACCGACGGCGGCTGGCCCAACGAGGACAGCGACGCCCTCGAGGTACACACGACCCTGACCGCGATCCGAGCGCTCCGCTAACACCAGCTAGCGGATCTGGCCGTCACCGGTCACGACGTACTTGGTCGAGGTC
>VAXX01000268.1 GCA_005885115.1 Actinomycetota bacterium
CGGCACCGCGCTCACCGGCGGGGAGGCGGCGATCGTGCCCGACCTGGGCCGGGCCTCGTACTGGCCGGTAGCGGTGTCGACCGGCCCGGCGCTGATCGTTCCGCTGGCCGCCTCGGGTGCCGTGCTGGGCCTGCTGGTCGTGGCGCACCCCCCGGACGGTACGGCCTTCGACGACGACACCGATGTCAACCTGCTGTCCACCTTCGCCGGCCAGGCGGCGCTGGCCCTGGAGCGCGCCCGCGCCCAGGAGGAACGGGAACTACTCGTGGTGCTGGAGGACCGCGAGCGGATCGCCCGCGACCTTCATGACGTGGTGATCCAGCGGCTGTTCGCCACCGGTCTGCACCTGCAGTCGGCGGCGCGGCTGGCCGGCCGGCCCGAGGTGGGCGCCCGGATCAACAGCGCCGTCGACGACCTCGACACCACCATCCGGGACATCCGCTCGGCGATCTTCGAGCTGCGTACCCCCGTCAATGCCACCCTGCGCACGGAGATCGTGGCGACCGTCGACGCGGCCGCCGCGTCCCTGGGCTTCCGGCCCGAACTTCGGGTGGACGGGCCGATCGACAGTGCCGTGCCCGACGAGGTGCGCCCCGATCTGCTGGCTGTGCTGCGCGAGGCGCTGTCCAACGCGGTCCGGCACGCGCGGGCCGGCCGGGTCGAGGTCATCGTCGCGGTGGCCGACGGGGCGCTGCGGCTGAGCGTGACCGACGACGGCGTCGGCGGCACCGCACCGTTCGACGAACGCAGCGGCCTGGCCAACATGCGCCAACGCGCCGAGCGCCAGGGCGGCGGCTTCACGATCGGCCCGAAACCCGATGGGGGTACCCGCGTGGAATGGTCGGTACCGGTGCGCTGAGTCCCGGACCGGCGGGACCTCCGGCACTGTCCGCCCCGGGCACCCGCCGTGATCCTGAGCGCATGAGCGACACCGATCCCGGGCACGATGCCCTCGCCGCGGACGGCACCATCGTCCGGATCCGCCACGTGGTCCCCACCGACCGCGATGGCCTGGCGACCCTGTACGGGCGGACCAGCGACGAGAACCTGTACCGCCGGTTCCTCGGCGGCGGCCGGTCCGGCATCGGGCACGAGCTCGACCGGCTGACCCGGCCGGTGGACGCCGACCATGTAGCTGTCCTCGCCCAGGAGCGCGAACGCGTGCTCGGCGTCGCGGCGTACGAGCGCCTCCCCGATCCGGGCAGCGCCGAGTTCGCCGTGCTCGTCGACGACGCGGACCACGGTCGGGGCGTCGGTACCCTGCTGCTGGAGGAGCTGGCCGCGATCGCGCGCCGGCACGGTATCCGGGATCTGGTCGGCGACGTGCTCGCCGCGAACGGCCCGATGCTCACCGTCGCCCGGCATCTGGGCCCGGCGCTGGACATCCGGCGGGACCTGGACGTGCTGGAGATCCATGTGTCCACAGTGGATGGTGACAACGCGGCGCTGGAGGCGCGCAACCGGCAGGCCGAACGGCACTCGTTGACCCCGCTGCTCGCCCCGCGCGCCATCGCGGTGATCGGCGCCGGCCGCAGCCCGCACGGGATCGGGCACGCGGTGCTGGAGGGGCTGTCCGCGGGTGGCTTCACCGGGCCGGTGTACCCGGTCAACCCCAACGCCACGGAGGTCGCCGGGGTACCGGCGTATCCGTCGGTGTCGGCGATCGGGCGGCCGGTGGACCTCGCGATCGTCGCGGTACCGGCGGCCGCCGTACTGGACGCGATCGTCCACTGTGGACAGTCCGGGGTACGCGCCGCCGTTGTGCTGTCCTCCGGGTTCGGCGAGGACGGCGACGCCGGTAAGGCCGCGCAGGCCGAACTGGTCCGCACCGCGCAGCGCTACGGGATCCGGCTGGTCGGACCGAACTGTCTCGGCGTACTCAACACCGACCCGGCGGTACGGATGCAGGCCACCTTCGCCGCCGCCACTCCCCCGGCCGGCGGACTCGCGGTCGGCTCCCAGTCCGGCGCGGGCGGCATCACCATCCTCGACCACGCCACCCGTACCGGCGTCGGGCTGTCCAGCTTCGTGTCGCTGGGCAACAAGGCCGACGTGTCCGGCAACGACCTGCTCTCGTACTGGTACGACGACCCGGCCGCCCGTGCCGTCGCCCTGTACCTCGAGTCGGTCGGCAACCCGCGCCGGTTCGCGCGGATCGCCCGGGCCACCGCCCGGCGCAAGCCCGTGCTCGTCGTCAAGAGTGGCCGGACCGCCACCGGTACCCGGGCCGGGGCGTCGCACACCGCCGCTGCCGCCGCGCCGGACGCCACCGTGGACGCCCTGTTCCGCCAGGCCGGCGTCGTACGCTGCGACGGGCTCGGCGAACTGCTCGACACCGCCCGGCTCCTGGTCGACCAGCCGCTGCCAACCGGGGATCGGATAGCGGTCATCGGCAACGCCGGCGGGGTCAACGTCCTGGCCGCCGACGCCGCCGAGACCGCCGGACTGGTGATCCCGCACCTACCGCCCGCCGTCCGGGCCGCCATCGCCGAAGCCGCCCCCGGCGCGGCCACCGCCGCGAACCCGGTCGACCTCGGAGCCGCCGCGACACCGTCCGCCATGACCGTCGCCATCCAGTCCACAGTGGACAGTGGCGAGGTCGACGCGGTCCTGGTCGTCTTCGCGGCCACCCTCGCCAATGACGTACCCGGGATCCTGAACGCGATCGCGAAAGCGGCCGAGGCGTCGCGCCTGCCGGTCGCGGTGGTGCTGCTCGGCGTCACCGAACCGCCGACGAGCCTCGGGGGCGCCCCGGTCTACGCGTTGCCGGAACACGCGGTCACCGCGCTCGGCCACGGCGCCCGGTACGCCACCTGGCGCGCCGCCCCGCTCGGCTCGGTACCGGCCCGGTCCGGCATCGACGAGGCGAAGGCCCGCGCGATCGTTACCGAAGCGGTCCGCGACGGCGGCGGGTGGCAGCCACCGGCTCTCGCGGCCGAACTGCTCGGCTGCTTCGGGATTCCGGTCCTCGCGGGACGGGTCGTGACCACGGCCGAGGAGGCGGTCTGCGCCACCGACGGGTACGGGTACCCGGCGGTGCTCAAGGCCGCCGATCCCGCGCTGGTGCACAAGAGTGACGTCGGTGGCGTACAGCTCGACCTGGCCGACGCCGAGGCGGTGAGCGCCGCGTACAAGGCCGTCGTGGAAGCGACCGGCACGGCCGCGGTACTCGTACAGCGACAGGTCGAACGGGCCGTCGAACTGGTCGCCGGGGTCGTCCACGATCCGCTGTTCGGGTCACTGGTCATGCTCGGGCTCGGGGGCGTACACACGGATCTGTTCGCGGACCGGGCGCTGCGCCTGCTTCCGGTGACCGACACCGACGCGGCGGCGATGTGGCGGTCGCTGCGGGCGGCGCCGTTGCTGACCGGATACCGCGGCGCGCCCGCCGTGGACACCGATGCCGTCGAGGACCTGTTGCTGCGCCTCGGCCGGCTCGCCGAGGACCTGCCCGAGGTCGCCGAACTGGACCTCAACCCGGTCCTGGCCGGACCGGAGGGGGTGGTCGCCGTCGACGTCAAGCTGCGCCTGGCCCCGGTCGACACCGAACCCGACCCGGCGGTACGCACCCTGCGCGAACCCGCCTAGCAACCGAGCAGTGCCCGGACCTCCGCGGCGATCGCGCGCTCCTCATCGGTCGGCACCACACAGACCGCCACCCGGGCACCGTCGGGCGAGATGACCGTCCGGCCGGACGCGTTGCGCGCCGGGTCGACGGCGATCCCGAGCGGGTCGAGCCCGGCCAGCGACCGCTCCCGGACCACCGCGCTGTGCTCGCCGACCCCGGCGGTGAACACGATCACGTCGAGCCGGCCGAGCACGGCGTGGTACGCGCCGACGTACTTACGGATGCGGTGGCAGTAGACGTCAAGGGCGAGACCGGCGGCCGGGTCACCGGCCGTCGCACGGGCCACCACGGTACGCATGTCGTTGTCGCCACACAGGCCGGCCAGACCGGACCGGTGCTGGTACAGGTCCTCGATCTCGGACAGCGCCAGGCCGGCCCGGGTGAGGTGGAAGGTGACGGCGGGGTCGAGGTCGCCGCTGCGGGTACCCATCACCAGGCCCTCCAACGGGGTCAGGCCCATCGACGTCTCGACACTTCGACCCCCGGCGACCGCCGTCGCGCTCGCCCCGTTTCCCAGATGCAGCACGACCATGGTGAGCACGTCAACCGGCCGGTCGAGGAGCTGGGCCGTCCTGCCGACCACGAACTGCACCGAGATCCCGTGGAAGCCGTACCGGCGGATGCCGTGTGCCCCGGCCACCCTCCGGTCGATGGCGTAGGTCGCGGCGGCCTCGGGCAGTGTCGCGTGGAACGCGGTGTCGAACACCGCCACCTGGGGTACCCCGGGCAGAGCCCGGCCCGCTCCCTCGACCCCGGCCGTCCCGGGCGGGTTGTGCAGCGGGGCGAGCGCGGACAGTCCCCTGAGTTCCCTGAGTACCGCGTCATCGACGAGTACCGGTGCCACGAACCGCGCTCCGCCATGGACGATCCGGTGTCCGACCGCGCTGATCCGCTTGCCGTGCAGGCGATCCAGCACACGTTCGACCGCGCTGGCGTGGTCGGACGTGTCGCCGCCGGGTTCGCCGATCCGCTCGACCAGCCCGCCGGCGAGCGTGGTGTCCCCACGCAGCAGCCGGTATTTCAGGGTCGACGAGCCCGCGTTGAGCACGAGGATGTCCGCCACCCCATCACCGTATCCGTGGCAGGGCAGCCGGGCGG
>VAXX01000269.1 GCA_005885115.1 Actinomycetota bacterium
GTTGAGCGTACCGGTGTCGAACGGTCCGTCGACCAGCCCGGCGTGCTGCGCGGCGGTGAGGTCGTAGACGAGCTCTCCGCGCCGGTACCCGATCCGGGCCTGCCCATTGTGGACGAAGACGCCGTACCCGGTCATCCGAGCAGGCCCAACCGGGACAGGTCGTCCAACGGTTCGGTGACGCTGCAACTGCCGTACCCGGTCCACAGTGGACGGGGCCGGGACAGCAACCGGCGGGCGGCCTCGATCAGCGGTACCGGATCGGTGCCGGCCAGCGTGGCCCCCACGTCGGCCACCTCGGCGTCGGCCGCCGCCTGCGCCGCACCGACGAGTACGTTGAGGAAACCGTGGTGGACGAACCCGGTCTCCGGGTCGGTGTGCCGGATCGCGTGGTGCAGCCCGGCGGTGAGCTTGAACGGCAGGCCCCGGTCCCGGCAGGCGCAGATCACCGCGGCCAGCTCGATCGGCGTCGGGAACAGCTCGGCGGCCAGCCCGCCGGTGCGGAACTTGGGGACCACCGCGACGCCGGCGTCCCGCGCGGACGCCACGGTGTCCAGCGCACCGAGCAGGCCCCAGGTCAACGGGATCTCGGCGTACCCGGGCAGCCCGGGCGTCGCGCGTACCAGTTCAATGAGGTCGGCCAGCCCCGGCTGCGGATCCTCGCCGCGCTTGGCGACCGCCAGCTCGATGTGGGCGATGCGCCGGTCGCCGCGGCCCAGCAGCGCCCGCAGCCCGTCGATCCCGCTGTCGGCGACCACCCCGATGGCGAACTCCTCGGTGACCTGCTCGACCATCGACGTCGGCAGCAGCAACGGCCCGACGAAGTCGGCGTACCAGGCGGCCCGGTGCCGCCGGTGCGCCTTGATCGCCTCGTGCGGCGGCATGCTGCCGGGCGGGAAGACGGCGGCGTCGTCGACGAGCCCCGTGAACAGGACCGGCAGCGGAGTTGACACGGCTACCGAACATATCGGACGCTACGAGTAGCGGACAACAGCGTCCGATATCCGGACAACGACGACCGGAAGGCGAGACGAGATGCCCTACTATCGCCGCGTTGGCGCTGTCCCCCCGAAGCGGCACACCCAGTTCCGCCAGCCCGACGGCAGCC
The DNA here is from genome assembly GCA_005885115.1 of Actinomycetota bacterium. Lineage (GTDB taxonomy): Bacteria > Actinomycetota > Actinomycetes > Mycobacteriales > Micromonosporaceae > AC-43. Next base: position 1,106 of record VAXX01000269.1, read on the forward strand.
TGTACGCCGAGGAGCTGATGGGCCAGGAAGGCTTCTCCTCCGACTCGTCCCTGCTCTACCACCGGTACCCGCCGACGGCGATCGTCGCCGCGCAGGCGTACGACCCGCCGAACGCCTCGACCCGGCTGCCGAACCGGCCGCTCAAGCCCAGGCACCTGCAGACCCACAAGCTCGACGCGGGTGGCGCCGATGCGGTGCTCGGCCGGCAGCAGCTGCTGGCCAACGACGACGTACGACTGTCCTATGTGGTCGCCGACCGACCGTCCCCGTTGTACCGCAACGCGATCGGCGACGAGTGCCTGTACGTCGAAGCCGGCAGGGCGAGGCTGGAAAGCAGCTTCGGCGTACTGGACCTGGCCGAGGGCGACTACGCCATCATCCCGACCTCGGTGATCCACCGGATCGTGCCCGACGGAGAGGTACGGCTGCTCACCATCGAGGCGACCGGCCACATCGGCCCGCCCAAGCGGTACCTGTCGGTGCGCGGCCAGTTCCTCGAACACGCCCCGTACTGCGAACGGGATCTGCGCGCCCCGACCGGGCCGCTGCTGGTCTCCCGCCGGGAGACCGAGGTGCTCGTCCAGCACCGGCGCGGCTGGACGACGTACACGTTCGCCCGGCACCCATTCGACGTGGTCGGCTGGGACAGCTGCCTGTACCCGTGGGCCTTCTCCATCCACGACTTCGAGCCGATCACCGGCCGGATCCACCAACCCCCACCGGTACACCAGACCTTCGAGGGGCCCAACTTCGTCATCTGCTCGTTCGTCCCGCGCAAGGTGGACTACCACCCGCTGGCGATTCCGGTGCCGTACCACCACCACAACGTCGACTCCGACGAGGTGCTGTTCTACACCGGCGGCAGCTACGAGGCGCGGCGCGGCTCCGGGATCGGGCAGGGCTCCATCTCGGTACACCCGGGCGGGTTCACCCACGGGCCGCAGCCGGGGGCCGTCGAACGCGCCATCGGCGCCGAGAGTTTCGACGAGCTAGCCGTGATGGTGGACACCTTCCGGCCGCTGGACCTGTGCGAGCCCGCACTGTCCATTGAGGACAGTGGGTACGCGTGGACGTGGGCCGCCGGCCCGGTCAGCGATCAACCACGTGGGTCGGGGTGATCCGGAACACCACCCGTACGGCGCCCGGCCGGCTCTCCGTGAACGCCTCCCCGGTGTACTTGCGGGACAGCTCGTTGATCAGCTCGTCGCCGCCCTCCTCGGTCATCGACACGGTGCCCCGCACCTCGACGTACGAGTACCCGTCCGCCGGGTCGTAGAGCACGACGCTGACCCGCGGGTCGCGCTCCAGGTTCCGGGTCTTGCGCCGGCCCCGGATGCTGGAGAACAGGAGGTCGTCGCCGTCCCGCTTGATCCACACCACCGAGGACTGCGGCGCGCCGTCCGGGTTGATCGTGGAGACAACGGCGAAGGTCTGTGCGTCGAGCAGCCGCTTGGCGGTCTCCGGAAGCCTCATGATCGTGATTCTGCCACGACCAGCGCGACCGCGATCGCGGCGAGCCCCTCACCCCGGCCGGTGAGGCCGAGCCCGTCGGTGGTCGTACCGGACACCGAAACCGGAGCGCCGATCGCATCCGAGAGCACCTGTTGCGCCTGCGCGCGGCGCGGCCCGATCTTCGGGGCGACCCCGATCACCTGGATCGACACGTTGCCGATCGCGCCTGAGGCGCCGGCCCACTCGGGCCGGTCGGTGCCGTAGTTCCCGCCCAGGTCGCCCAGGCCGGCGGCGGACAGCAGGGCGTCGCCGGCGGCGTGTGCGGCGACGTCACCGTCGGAGTGGCCGGCCAGGCCGGCGACGCCGGGCCAGAGCAGACCCGCGACCCAGCATGGCCGGTCGGGCGAAAAGGCATGCACGTCGGTACCGACGCCGACGCGAGGGATCACGACAGCAGCGTACCGGCGAGGAGCGCCTCGGCGAGCACCAGATCAACCGGACGGGTGATCTTGAAGGCGGCTTCGTCACCGGCCACGATGTGTACCCGTACCCCTAGTTTCTCCACCATCCCCGCGTCGTCGGTGTGGTCGTCGGTGGCCGCCGCATGCGCGGCGGCGAGCACCGCGCGCCGGAACCCCTGCGGGGTCTGCACCACCCGCAGCACCGACCGGTCGACCGTGCCCACGACGGTGCCGGAGGCCGTGACTTCCTTGATGGTGTCGACCACCGGCAGTACCGGGATCACGGCGTCCCAACCCGCGCGGACCGCCGCCGCGACGGCCTCGACCAGCCGGGTCGGGGCCAGGGCGCGCGCCGCGTCGTGGATCAGGATGATCTGGTACTCGTCGGGTACCGCGGCGAGCGCGGCGGCCACGGACGCCTGCCGGGTGGCCCCACCGGGTACCACCGTCACCGGCCCGGGCAGCGGCCCGACCGCACCGGGATCCTCGGGCGGGGCCGCCACGACGACGTACCCGACCGACGGCGCCGCGGCCACCCGCCGTACCGCGTGGGACAGCAGCGACTCCCCCGCGAGTATCCGCAGTGCCTTGGGTGTCCCGCCGCCGAGCCGGGTACCCAGACCCGCCGCCGGAACGAGGACCGCGACGTCACCGCGCACAGGGTGCTGCGCGGTCACGTCGCGGTCCTTTGCGTTCTATACCGAGGCCGGAACGGCTCAGGCGTTCGTGAGTACCTTGTCGAGGAGGATCTCCGCCTCGTCCTTGGTGCTCTTCTCGGCGAGCGCCACTTCGCCGACGAGAATGTCCCGGGCCTTGGCGAGCATCCGCTTCTCTCCAGCGGAGAGACCACGCTCGCGCTCCCGGCGCCAGAGGTCCCGGACGACCTCGGCGACCTTGAGCGGGTTGCCCGACGCCAACTTCTCGAGGTTGGCCTTATAGCGCCGCGACCAGTTGGTCGGCTCCTCGGTGTGCGGGGCGCGCAGGACGTCGAAGACCTTCGTCAGGCCCTCCTCGCCAACGACCTCGCGGACACCGACGATCTCGGCGTTTTCAGCAGGTACGCGCACCGTCAGGTCACCCTGCGCAACGCGAAGGACGAGGTAGAGCTTCTCCTCGCCCTTGATGACCCGAGTCTCGATTGCCTCGATGAGTGCGGCCCCGTGGTGGGGGTAGACAACGGTTTCGCCGACACTGAAAACCATAGGTTCGAAGCCCCTTTCGCTGTGTCCAGGGTAACACGGGGGTACCCCCTCGGCCCAGTCCTCCCGGACGCATCCGCGCTGGTCAGCGGGGGTGTGAGACCCCTTTCTCCCGCTTGACAGGGGTGGTGATCCGTGCATGTTCACGGCCAGTAATCGGCCCGTGACCAGGGCGAATGGCAATTCCGGACATTCAACGACATAGCAAGGAGTAACTGAACCGGCCAGCGGGTACACACGTGCCACAACTGCCACTGGCGCCTACCCCGGTGGATGCGCGACAGTGGACTGCACGGCCGAGGGGACATGGCGATGGGCTCGCTGCGCGGAGACAACGGCGGCGGACGGGCGCCCGACGGCGGGGGCCTGCCCGACCTTCCTCCGGAGTGGGGCACGATCATCATCCCGGACGACGCCGGGGAGTTGTCCAGGGAAGCCGCCGCGATCCGGCGCGAGCTGCGCCGGTTCACCCGGCGCAACCGGTGGCGCGCCCGCCTGCACCTGCCCCTGCTCACCGAGGCCGCGAGCCGGGACACGCCGACGCTCGGGCTGCCCGTACTCATCATGGCCGTGGCCCTGGTCGCGACCCTGACCAGCCTGTTCGCGCTGGCCTGGCCGAGCCGGACGGTACGCCCGCTGGCCAGTCCCGTACAGCACGCCAGCGTCGCGCCGGGCAAGGTACCGGACCTGACCCTGGTCGACGTCGGGGGCGGGCCGGTGCACCTGCGCAACGTGCTGCCGGCGGTTCTGCTGCTGCTCCAGGATGGCTGCGCGTGCGCCGACCTGGAGCTGGCCACGGCCATGCAGGTACCGGCCGGGGTCACCGTACTCGCGGTCGGGCGGACCGCACCGATCCTGCCGACCGCCGTACCGGCCGGACTGCACCTGCGGGCGGTGGCGGACCCGCGCGGGGCGCTGCGTTCGGCGTACGGGGCGCCGGGGGTGACCGGGGTGATCGCGGTCCTCGTCCGGGGTACCGGCGACGTCGTGCGTACCGTCCATCCGGTCGGCAAGGTCGACGACTTCCGGGACAGCCTGAGCCAGCTCGCCTAGCGGGACAGCAGGGCGGCGTACAGGGTCAGACCGGGGCCGAAGGCCAGCGCCACCACCCGCCGCGGCGCCGCCGGACGCAACGCGTCGAGGATCACCAGTACGGTCGGGGACGAGCAGTTGCCATGCTCGGCCAGTACCCCACGCGATACCGACATCTGCGCGTCGGTCAGCCCGAGCCGGCGCTGTACGACGTCGAGGATCCGCGGCCCGCCCGGGTGTACCGCCCAACCGTCCACATCGGACAGTCCCAGCCCGTGCCGCTCCAGCAGCCGCTCGACCAGCGGCCGCACGTACGTCTCGAGCACGTCCGGTACCTGCGCGGACAACCCCATCCGGAACCCCAGGTCGGTCACGTCCCAGGTCATGTGGTCCGCCTTGGCGGTATCGGTCACCGAGACCACGTCGACCAGGGCGTACCCCTGGGTGGAGGGCAGCAGCACCGCGGCGGCCGCGGCGTCGGAGAACAGCGCGTGCGCGACGATCTGCTCGGCGTCGGCGGTCGGCGGCTGGACGTGCAGGCTGGTCAGCTCCAGGCAGAGCAGGACGGCGGGCCGGCCCCGCACGCTCACGTAGTCACCGGCGACGCCAAGCCCGGGCAGCGCGGCGTAACAGCCCATGTGGCCGATGAACAGCCGCTGGGTATCGGCGGCCATGCCGAGGTCCCGGGCCAGCAGGATGTCCAGCCCGGGGGTCACGTACCCGGTGCACGAGCAGACCGCGAACAGCCCCACCTCGGCGGCCGGTACGCCAGCCGCCGCCAGCGCGTCGGCGACGGCGGACTTGCCCAGGGGTAGCGCCTCGATCAGGTACCGGCGCATCCGTTTCTCGGTGGACCAGCCGGACACGTCCTCGATCAGCGGGTTGACCGCCCCGTGCCGGCTGACCACCCCGGAGTTGGAGAACAGCCGGGACGCGAGGGCCCGCTGTACCCCGGCGTAGTGGGTCGAGAAGAACCCGCGCCACAGCTCGTCCTGCGCCATCCGCGACGGGTAGGCGATCCCAATGCCGGCGAGCGCTACCAACGCGGCACCGACCCGTCCGCGTCCGGGTCGCCCCCCAGGGCGGCGATCCCCAGCCAGTCGGCGCACACGTCGGAGGTGGCCGGGTGCAGGGAACCGCAGCGGGCGTCCCGGTACAGCCGCTCCAGGGGGTGCCCGCGCCGGGTCGCGGACGTACCGGCGGCCTCCAGCATGCTCGCGGCCACCTCGGCGGCGGTGGTACCGGCGAGCAGCTTCGCCCGCCATACCCAGCGATTGGTTTCGACGTCCCCCGGATGCTCGTCGACCCGGCGCCCGGCCTCGGCGACGACCAGCCGGGCCGCCGCCACGGCCGCGTCCGCCCGACCGATCCGGGCCCGTACCGACGGCAGGTGGGTCAGCCCCCGGGCCCGCAGGTGGGCGACGGCGGCGTCGATGCTCGCCTGCGCGACGCCGACGTACACCGCGGCGTAGCTGGCGACCAGCCAGTGCGGCATGAGTTGGGCGAACCACAGCGCGAGCCCTTCGACCGCGCCGAGCAAC
>VAXX01000270.1:0-4614 GCA_005885115.1 Actinomycetota bacterium
CGGCGCGCACGGATGGGCTGTGCATGGATCGCGAACTGGAGGCGGATTTCGAGGCCTTCGTCACCTCCTGTTGGGGGCGGCTGGTGGGCGTCGCGTTTCTGCTCACCAACGACCGTGGCGAGGCGGAGGACCTAGTGCAGACGGCGCTGACGCGCTGCTACCGCCATTGGCCACGGGTCGTCGCCGACGGCCGGGAGGAGGCCTACGTGCGTGCCGCAATCATCAACGGCCACATCAGCACCGTCCGGCGGCGGCGGTTCCGCGAGATCGTGACGTTCCAGTTGCCGGAGCGGGCCGATCACGACGTGTTCGGCGCCTGCGACGACCGTGACCTGCTCCGCCGGGCGCTGCGCCGGCTGCCGGCCCGTACCCGCGCGGCGGTGGTCCTGCGGCACTACGTCCAACTGTCCGAGGCGGAGACCGCTTCCGCGATGTCCTGCAGCGTCGGCAACGTCAAACGGCTCACGTTCCAGGGGCTCCGTCAGCTGCGCGAGGACCTTGAGGCGCCGGGCGCGCGACGGAGTCTGGCGGCCCTCGCGCCGGGCGTGAAGGGAGCGCCGTGAACGTGCCCGACTTCGACCGCGACCTCTCAACGCGGCTGGGCGCCCTGACCGGCGACGCCTCGCCGCTCGACGCCGCGATCCTCCCCGCGATCCGACGCCGGGCCGCCGCCGAGCGGCGGCGACGGCGTGGTGTCGCGGTCTCGCTCGCCGCGCTCACGCTGGCCGCTGGCGCCGGTGTCGCAGTCGTGGCCCAGGCGGCGCCTTCCCGGCCGAGCCCCGGCGCACTCGCCCCGGCGCGGGCGGACCTACTGGGTTGGCCGTCCCGCGGCTCGCTCGTCGACGGGACGGATCTCGACAGGATCGTCACGGCGTGGAACGCGCAGGGCGGCACCGGGCACACACAGGTCCGGCTGCTCTTCGCCGGTCGATCGGCAGCCAACTCGACGACCGGATCTGGCCACGTCATCGTCATCGTCGAAGGTCGATCCGCGGCGGGGCAGGCCCGGCTCGCGGTGCTCGTCGGTCGACCGGTGAACCCGGGTCAGAACACACCCGGTTACCGACTCAGCGTGGACGTCGCAACTCCGCCGGTGACGCGGCAGGTCCTGCTCGTCACCGTGAACGGGCTCGAAACGTCACCGGCTCAGGGTCGGCCCGGAAGCGACAGCGCTGTCGTGATCGCGCTGATGGGGCCGACCAGTCAGCCGGCGACGCTTCGCATGATCGCCCTCGCCGGCCAGACGCCTATACGGCTCGATCCGTCGGTCGGGTACCTGATGGTCGACCTCACCGCCTCGTCGGTACCGGCCGATCGGCGGACCATTGCGTCCGGCGAGCAGGTCGACTCCTACCTGCTCGGCGACGCCAACGGGGCACGGCTGCAGGCATTTCACACGATCGCGCCGGACGACGACCGGTTCGACGGGTGGGATGGTCCTCGGGCAGCCGTTCTCGTGCCGGCTCGATAAGGGCTTTCTTAATCATGTTCGCGGGATGGTCAGGCCTGCGGCGGCGAGGAATGCTGTGCGTCGATCTTCAAGGTCCGAGCCGTCGACGACGACCGTCGAAGATCCTCTGTGACTACCGCCGCGCCGCCCACACCTCGACCGACACCGCTTCCGGCATCGCTCACGTGTGCAACATCCGTTTGCCCTCCCACCAGCAGCGCCGACGAGTCTGACATCTGCGTTCATGTGGCCAGGCGCCAGCCCGCCGGCGTACAGCGCGCCATAAGTTACTTCGCTAACCGGTCAGGGCGTTCGCTAGTGCGCTGACCATGAAGGTTGAACCGCCCCGGATCTTGTAGAGACCACTTCGCCTCCCGGCGCGCCACCTGGCTGTCACCGAACAACGTCCGCCGACAGTGGCGCCAAGCCCGCGCCGACACCGGCCTCGAATGGGTCACCCCGCACACCTTCCGCAAGACCGTGGCCACCCTCATCGACAAGGAGGACGACACCAAGACCGCAGCGGCCCAGCTTGGCCACGCCAGCGACAGATCACCGACGCGTACTACATCACCAAGCCCGTCCTCGCCCCAGACGTCTCCGACATCCTCGAACAGCTCGGCGCCGACCGAGGACCAGACGACCACACGCAAGGCCCGACCAGCCCGAAACGAGCAGCGTAGATGCCCATCCAACGGGCTAACCCACGTAGACGCCGCAAAACGATGCAAAGAACGATATTCGTTGACGACGAACGTGGTCGCCGACCCTAGTTTTGGAGGGTATTCGAGGGACGGTTCAAATCTCCATCGACAAATCGAAGCCCTAACCACGTTTTTGCTGGTCAGGGCTTCGATACTGTCGGGACGGCGGGATTTGAACCCACGACCCCTTGACCCCCAGTCAAGTGCGCTACCAAACTGCGCTACGTCCCGCTGCCGTACCCGTGGGGTCGGCGGCCGGTACAGCGTAGCGCAGTCCCACGCCGTACCGCTGAGCACCCCTCGTCACACCCGCTACGCCGTCCTAGGAAGTCAATCAGCGGGAAGCGTTCTGGGACTGGCGTTTGCGGGGCTTCACGGACACCAGTACGGGGCTGCCGGCGAAGTCGAACTCCTCCCGGAGTTTGCGCTCCACGAAGCGTACGTAGCCGGCGTCCAGCGCTCCAGTCGTGAACAGGACGAACTTCGGCGGGGCGGTACCGGCCTGGGTGGCGAACAGCACCCGCGGCGCCCGGCCACCCCGGATGGGGTGCGGAGTCGCCTGTACGAGAGCGGTCAACCACTGGTTGAGCTGGCCGGTCGGGACCCGCTTCTCCCAGTTCGCCAGGGCGGTACGCAGGGCCGGCGCCAGCTTCTCCACACCCCGGGCGGTCTTGGCCGACACGTTGACCCGGATGGCCCACGGGATGCGGCGCAGTTCCCGCTCGATCTCCTTGTCCAGGTAGTACCGGCGGTCGACGTCGACCAGGTCCCACTTGTTGAAGGCGAGGACGAGCGCCCGGCCGGCCTCGGTGACCATGGACAGGATCCGCTGGTCCTGTTCGCTGATCGGTTCGCTGGCGTCGAGCAGCACGATGGCCACCTCGGCGGCCTCGATGGCGGCGTTGGTGCGCAGCGAGGCGTAGTACTCGGTCCCGCTGGCCTGGCCGACCCGTCTGCGCAGGCCGGCGGTGTCCACCAGGCGCCAGGTTTCGCCGCCGAGTTCCACGAGGCTGTCCACGGGGTCGACGGTGGTACCGGCGACGGCGTCGACCACCGCCCGTTCCTCCCGGGCCATCCTGTTGAGCAGGCTGGACTTGCCGACGTTGGGCCGCCCGACCAGGGCCACCCGACGCGGGCCGCCGGCGACGACCGGCGGCGACGTCGACTCAGCGGGCAGCAGCTCGAGGATGGCGTCGAGCAGGTCGCCCGTACCCCGGCCGTGCAGGGCCGAGATCGCCCAGGGCTGGCCGAGCCCCAGCGACCACAGCGAGTTGGACTCCAGTTCGATGTTGGCGTTGTCGGCCTTGTTGGCGACCAGGAGCACCGGCTTGGCGCTGCGCCGGAGCATCCGTACCGCCGCTTCGTCCACATCCGTCGACCCGACCATGGTGTCGACCACGAACAGCACCACGTCGGCGGTCGCGACGGCGGTTTCGGCCTGCGCGGCGATCGCCGCGGCGCGGTCCTTGGCGTCGGGCTCCCAGCCGCCGGTGTCGACAACGATGAACCGCCGGCCGTTCCACAGCGCGTCGTAGGCGACCCGGTCGCGGGTCACCCCGGGGACGTCCTCGACCACCGCCTGGCGCCGGCCGATCAGGCGGTTGACCAGCGTGGACTTGCCCACGTTCGGCCGCCCGACGACCGCGACCACCGGCGCCGTACCCTCCGGGATCGTCACCGGCCGGCCCCGACCAGCGCGAGCAGCCGCGCGACGACCTCGTCGACCCGCCGGGCCAGCTCGGCCGCGGTCGCGCGCGGGTCGGCGGCCTGCTCGGCGCTGCGCCGGTGTGCCCGGGCTGCCGACGAGGCGGTCAGGTACACCTTCAGCTCGGCGTCGGGCGCGACCACCCCGCCGATGTCGCGGCCCTCGACCACGATCCGGTCGGCGTCCGCGATGATCTGCCGCTGCTGGGCGACGAGGATCCGGCGGACCGCGGGGACGGCCGCCACGGCGGAGACCGCCGCGGTCACCTCGGGGCCGCGGATCTCCCGATCGACGGGGGTACCGTCAACGGACACCGCCGGTCGGTCCGGGTCCACCGCGATGGTCAGCCGTACGTCGCCGGCCACCTTGGCGACCGCGTCCGCGTCGTACGGGTCGATCCCGGCCCGCAGGACGGCCCAGGTCACCGCGCGGTACATGGCGCCGGTGTCCAGGTACCGGGCGCCCAGCGCCCCGGCGAGCCGCCGGGACACCGTCGACTTGCCCGAACCGGACGGCCCGTCCACCGCCACCACAAACCGATCCACGTAACGCTCCCCTGCCGATGACCGCTTCCATCATGCCGGGCGGGCGCGGACGCAGCGTCACCGGGTGACGCGGACGGCTCGACAAAGAGACGGCGGCCGGTCAGGCCACTGCTTTGAACAACGCGGCGATCTCGCCACGGTTGAGCCGGCGGGTACGTCCCGCCTTCAGGTCACCCAGCTTGATCGGTCCGATGGCGGTACGGACCAGCC
>VAXX01000270.1:4634-13303 GCA_005885115.1 Actinomycetota bacterium
GAACGCGTCCGCCTTCGCCGGCCCGTCCTCCAGCTCGACGCCGGCGGTGAGCTGCCGGCCCAGGCCCCGCCGCACCGGGCCGGGCACCTCGCACAGGTACGTCTTGGCCACGCCGAACGAGGGATGGGTGAGCCGGTGCGCGAGCGCCCCGTCGTTGGTCAGCAGCAGCAGGCCCTCGCTGTCGGCGTCGAGCCGGCCGACGTGGAACACCCGCTGCGGTACGTGGTCGAGGTAGTCGGCCAGCGCCGCCCGGCCGCGCTCGTCGTCCATGGTGGACACCACGCCGCGCGGCTTGTTCATCGCCAGGTACACCAGCCGGGTATCGGTGACGACCCGCTCGCCGTCGACGTAGATCTCCGCCGCCGCCGGGTCGACCTTGTCACCGAGCGTGGCGACCCGTCCGTCGACGGTCACCCGACCCGCGTCGATCAGCTCCTCGCAGGCCCGCCGGGAGCCGATCCCGGCGGCCGCGAGCACCTTTTGGAGCCGGTCACCGTCCGGCATCGGCGATCGCATCCACGTCGTCGGGCAGGAACGGGGCCAGCGGCGGGAGCTGGTCGACCGAGTCCAGGCCGAGCTTCTCCAGGAACAGGCTGGTCGTCTGGTACAGGTACGCGCCGGTCTCGGGTTCCGTGCCGCACTCCTCGATCAGACCCCGGGTGACCAGGGTGCGTACCACGCCGTCGCAGTTCACGCCCCGGATCGCGGACATCCGCGACCGGGTCACCGGCTGCTTGTAGGCGACGACCGCGAGCGTCTCCAGGGCCGCCTGGGTCAGCCGGATCGACTGGCCGTCCAGGACGAACCGCTCGACGTACGCGGCCTGGTCCGGGTGGGTGTAGAAGCGCCAGCCGCCGGCCGCCCGGCGCAGCTCGAACCCGCGCCCCTGCGCCGCGTACCCGTCCGCGAGCCCGGCCAGCTCCGCACCGATCCGGTCGACCGGCTGCTCCAGAACCTGCGCCAGCAGGTGTTCGGTCACCGGCTCGTCGACAACCATCAGGATCGCCTCCAGGGCCGCCGCGAGGTCCGCGGGCGCGCCGGGTCCGCTGGCGGCCACCGGCGCCGCGGGCGTTTCCACAACCTCGGGGGTACGCGCTGCCAGCTCGAAAAGTTCCTGCGGCACAACGGTTTCCGGCTCGGGCTCGGCGTCCACAACGAGCTCCACGACCGGCTCCGCAACAGCCTCGGGTTCCGGCTCACGCTCGGGCTCGGGCTCGGGCTCGGTGGCCGGCTCGTCCGGTTCGCGGGCCCACGGCGGTACCCAGGCGGCTGCCCGGGCCGCGAAGGAGTCCCGCTCGGCCTCGTCGCTCACGCCACTTCCTCCTCTGTGGATTGTTCCGCGGGCTGCGGCGTGCCGGCGTACTCGTCCACGGAAAGCTCCCCGGCCGGTTCGTCCGGCCCGGTCCACCGTACGGTCAACTCCCCCAGCGCCTCGACCTGCTCGAAGGCGACCAGGCCCTCCCGGAACAGCTCCAGCAGCGCGAGGAACCGGGCCACCACCTCCAGGGTGGAGGCGCAGTCGGAACACAGCGCCCGGAAGGTGGCCAGGCGTACCTGGATCAGCTTGTCCCGTAAGGCGGCCGCGTGCTCGCGTACCGACACCCGGACCAGGTGTACGTGGTCGATGGACACCACCGGCGGGCGCTTGGGCGCCAGCGCCTTGGCCGCGAGCGCGGCCAGCCGGGCCGGTCCGATGTTCAGCACGAGTTCGGGCAGCGCCTGCGCGTACCGTGGCTCCAGCGAAACCGACCGCGGCCAGCGCCGGGCCCCGGTCTCGGCCAGGCCCGCCAGATGCGCGGCCGCCTCCTTGAACGCCTTGTACTGCAACAGCCGCGCGAACAGCAGGTCCCGGGCCTCCAGCAGGGCCAGATCCTCCTCGTCCTCGACCGCCGCGGCCGGCAGCAGCCGCGCGGCCTTGAGGTCCAGCAGCGTCGCGGCGATCACCAGGAACTCGCTGGCCTCGTCCAGGTCCCAGGCGTCGCCCAGCGCCCCGATGTACGCGATGAACTCGTTGGTGACCTTGTGCAGCGCCACTTCCGTGACGTCCAGCTTGTGCTTGCCGATCAACTGGAGCAGCAGGTCGAACGGTCCGCTGAAGTTGGTGAGGGTGACCTGGAAGCCCGTGACCGGCGCGGCGGGCGCCGGAGGCGGGGCGTCGGGCAGGGTCACCGCCTGACCGTAGCTCACCTCTGCTCAGCGGCGCTCGGCGGCGCCCGCGATGACCTCCCGGGCGAGCTGGCGGTAGTTGCGCGCGCCGGACGAGGCCGGGTCGAGCGAGGTGATCGGGGTACCGGCGACGGTCGACTCGGGGAACTTGACGGTCTTGGTGATCACCGTCTGGTACACCTTGTCGCCGAACGCCTCGACCACCCGCTGGAGCACCTGCCGGCAGTGGGTGGTCCGCGAGTCGTACATGGTCGCCAGGATGCCTTCGAGCTCCAGGTCGAAGTTGAGCCGTTCGCGCACCTTGTCGATGGTGTCCAGGAGCAGCGCCACGCCGCGCAGGCTGAAGAACTCGCACTCCAGCGGGATCAGTACGCCGTGGGCGCAGGTCAGCGCGTTGAGCGCGAGCAGGCCCAGGGACGGCTGGCAGTCGATGAGGACGAAGTCGTACTCGCCGCGGATCGGGCGCAGCAGCCGGGCCAGCGCCATCTCCCGGGCCACCTCGTTGACGAGCTGGATCTCGGCGGCGGACAGGTCGATGTTGGCCGGCAGCAGGTGCAGGCCGGCGACGTCGGTCTTGATCAGGATGTCGTCGATCGTGCATTCGCTGTCCATCAGCAGGTTGTAGATGGACATGTCGAGGTTGTGCGGGTTGACCCCGAGCCCGACCGACAGCGCACCCTGCGGGTCGAAGTCGACCAGCAGGACTCGCCGGCCGTACTCGGCCAGCGCCGCGCCCAGGTTGATCGTGGTGGTGGTCTTGCCCACCCCGCCCTTCTGGTTGGCCATCGCGATGATGCGCGCGGGACCGTGCCGGTCGAGCGGTACGGGCTGCGGAATGGGCCGCCGCTGGGTGAACGCCGTCGGATCGGCCGGCCCGAGCTCCGCGCCCAGCTTGAGCGAGGACTGCTCGGCCCGCATCTCCGAGGTCCACGACTCAGCCTGCTGCTGGATGCCTGCCATCTCCCTTTAGCCCTTCTCGGGCGGCGGGGCCTCCCACCGCTCGTGGACTCCCCCTCCGGCCTGGCAAAGGAGTATGCCGATGCCCGACTGTACCCACCGGACCGCCGCAGGCCGGGGACCTGCACCGGCGTGTTGCGCACCAGCTTGCGGCGGTACCGACCCGTGGCGATCACCACCGATCGGCGGGTTCCGGTACGGGCCGCTCCTTACTACCGTTATTGCCCGTGAGCCTAGAGCTACCCGACGCACCGGCGCCGTTCGTGCCCGCTCCCCGTACCGGCTCGCCCCTTCCCAGCCCCGTACCGTTACGCAGCGTGCTCGCCGGGAACCTGCGCCGGCTGCGCGAGGAGGCCGGTACCCCGGTCGAGGAGATCGTCAAGGCCGCCGGGGTCATCGGCCTGGAGTGGACGCCCGTCTGGCTCACCGCGCTGGAGAAGGGCACCAAGTCGCCGACCGCCGAGCAACTGCTCGCCCTGCCGGTCGTGCTCACCGCCAGCCTCGGTCACCGGATCACGCTGGCCGACCTGCTCGCCGGCGAGGCGCCCGTCCTGCTCGGCCCGGAGACCGCCGTCCGCGCCCGCCACCTGCACGACCTGGTCACCGGCGAGCCGACCCACCCGTTGATCTCGCTGCCCGTACCCGAGCCGGCACCGGAGGTCGGCGCCGCCGCGCGGGCCGCCGAGAAGATGCGCGAGATCCGGCACGCCGGACTGGGCAACATCGACATGCGGGCGCTGAGCCGGGCCGAGGCCGGCGCCGGCGACGCGGAGACCAAGCTCGCCCGCAAGTTGGGGGTCCCGCCGATCCTGGTGATCGCGGCGGCGGCCAGCCTGTGGGGCCGGTCGCTGACCGAGGAGCGGGACGCCCGGCTGGCCGAGGGCGGCACCCCGACCGCGATCAACCGCAAGCTCACCACCGACCTGACGGTACGGCTGGAGGAGGCCGTCCGGGCCGACACCGGTCAGCGGTAGCCCGCCGCCGGTGGCCAGGCCAGCGCCGCCAACCCGGCGGTACCGCCGTTGACCACGTCCCGGTCGTGGCTGTCCGGCTTGCCGGGATCACCGGGTACGTACTGCCACAGCGCGAACGTCGTCCAGCCCGCCGGCAGCTTCGGCGCGGTCCGGGTGTAGCTGGCGATGTCCAGCGGATAGCTGCCGTACGAGGGATCGTCGCCGGTACACGGGTTCCACCAGTTCGCGTTGGTGTAGATCATCGGCTTGCGGCCGATCCCGGCCCGGATCCGGTCCAGGAACGCCCGGATCCAGGCGCGCAACCGCTCGGGGGTCAGGTCGTAGCACGGACCGGTGTGCACGCACGGGTACGGCCACTCCAGGTCCACGAACGGCACCAGGGTCTGCCCGTCCCGGGTGAACCGGGCCTGGCGCAGGAAGTACGCCGCCTGCCCGACCGGGTCGCCCCGGTCCGGACGGGCGTAGACGTACGCGCCGACGAACCGGTACGCGGCCCGGGCCTCGGTGTAGTCGCGGGCGAAGTGCGGGTTCAGGTACGTCGTCCCCTCGGTGGCCTTGACGTAGACGAACCGGCTGCCCGCCGCCACCTCGGTGCGCCACCGCACCGGGAAGTGCTCGTGGTCGTGGCTGGACAGGTCGATGCCGCCGACCGGGTACCCGGCCGGGCGGGCCGCCGCGATCGCCTCCGACCCGGCCGAAGGCCCCTCCGCGAGCCATTCGCCGCCGTCTGGCAGCGGCGCCGACGCCACCGCCCAGACCACGCTGCTGACCAGCGTCAACACCAACCCGAGCCGGCGACGCCGGCGGCGCTCCACCCTCGGTGCGCTCATCGGGCCCTCGGGTGGGCGGTCGCGTACACCTCGCGTAGCCGGTCCACCGTGACCAGGGTATACACCTGCGTCGTGGTCACCGAGGCGTGACCGAGCAGCTCCTGCACCACCCGGACGTCGGCGCCGCCGTCGAGCAGGTGGGTGGCGTAGGAGTGGCGCAGCGTGTGCGGGGAGATCCGGTCCGGGCGCAGGCCGGCCCGGCCCGCCGCGCGGCGCAGGATGGTCCAGGCGCTCTGCCGCGACAGCGGGCCACCGCGGGCGTTGAGAAAGACCACGGGGGTACCGCGACCGGAGCGCGCCAGCTCCGGACGGGCCCGCACGAGGTACGCCTCGATCGCGGCCCGGGCGTAACCCCCGACGGGTACGAGCCGGGTCCGGCCGCCCTTGCCGTGCAGCACCGCCGTACCGTCGGACAGGTCCAGGTCGTCGACGGCCGCCCCGACCGCCTCGGAGATCCGCGCGCCGGTGCCGTACAGGAACTCCAGCAACGCCCTGTCCCGCAGGTGCAGCGCCCCGTCCCCGGGTACCCCGCCGAGGATCGCCTCGACCTCCGGTACCGTCAACGCCTTGGGCAGCCGGCGCGGGGGCGTGGGCGGGACGATCTCCCGGGCCGGGTCGTGCTCGACCAGCCCCTCCCGTACCGCGAACCGGTGCAGCCCGCGCACCGCGCTGACCGCCCGGGCCGCGGAGGCCGCCGACAGCGGCGGGTGTTCGGCGTCCCCCTCGCGCAACCCGGCCAGGAACCCCGCAACCCGCACCGGCGTCACCTCGGCGAGGTCGGCGTCGCCCAGCGCCCCGACGTACCGGTCCAGGTCCCGCCGGTACGAGGACAGCGTGTTCGCCGCCAGCCCCCGCTCGACGGTGAGGTGGTCCAGGTAGCCACGAACGGCCCGGGAGAGCCTCAGTGCAGAACCTCCTCCAGCTTCACGTACTCCAGGCCGTGCGCCTCGGCCACCGGCCCGTACGTGACGTGCCCGTCGTACGTGTTCAGCCCCAGCGCGAGTGCCCGGTCCCGGCGCAGCGCCTCCCGCCACCCCCGGTTGGCCAGCTCCAGCGCGTACGGCAGGGTGACGTTGGTCAGCGCGTACGTGCTGGTGTGCGGCACCGCGCCGGGCATGTTGGCCACGCAGTAGAACAGCGAGTCGTGGACCCGGTAGACCGGGTTGTCGTGCGTGGTGGGTCGGGAGTCCTCGAAGCAGCCGCCCTGGTCGATGGAGATGTCCACGAGCACACTGCCGGGCTTCATCCGGGACACCAGCTCGTTGGTGATCAGCTTCGGGGCCTTGGCCCCGGGCACCAGGACCGCCCCGATGACCAGGTCGGCGTCGATGACCGCGCGTTCGACCTCGTACGCGTTGGACGCCACGGTCTGCAGGTGCCCCTGGTAGATCGCGTCCGAGCGGCGCAGCTTGTTGATGTCCCGGTCCAGCAGCAGCACCTCGGCCTGCATACCGAGGGCGATCGCGGCGGCGTTCATCCCGGAGACCCCGGCGCCGATGACCACGACCTTGGCCGCGTACACGCCGGAGACCCCGCCCATCAGCACGCCGCGCCCGCCGCCGGAGCGCATCAGGTGGTACGCGCCGACCTGCGGAGCCAGCCGGCCGGCGACCTCCGACATCGGCGCGAGCAGCGGCAACGAACTGTCGGACAGCTCGACCGTCTCGTACGCGATTCCGGTGACCCCGCGGTCCAGCAGCGCCTTCGTGCACTCGGGTGAGGCCGCGAGGTGCAGGTACGTGAACAGCACCTGACCGGAGCGCATCCGGTGGTACTCCTCGGCGATCGGCTCCTTCACCTTCAGGACCAGCTCACCCTCGCCCCACACGTCGTCCGGGCCGGGCAGGATCCGGGCGCCCGCGCCACGGTACTCCTCGTCCGGGATGGACGATCCGTCGCCGGCGCCGGCCTCGACGTACACCTCGTGGCCCTGCCGGACGAACTCGTGGACGCCGGCCGGGGTGATCGCCACGCGGTACTCGTGGTTCTTGACCTCCCGTGGGATTGCGACCTTCACCTGTGACCCCTCGCGTGCCTGTGGCGGCCCCATTGCCACCCGCCGCGAGTGTAAGCCGGCCGGGTGACGGGCCGGCCCGTAACACCCGCTCCGGTCGCCGCGATACCCATTTACCACCATGATTGGGGTACCCGGCGGCGATGGAGGCGAAGCGTGAAATCATCTGACTCAAGTACCCGGCGGTCGATCGTCGCCGGGGCGGCGGTGCTGCTCGTGGCCCTGGGCGGCGCCGGACGGGCCGGGGCGGCGAACCCGGCCACCGGTACTGTGTCGGCGACCAGCCCGACGGCGAGCTGGACCGACGACTACGCGCTCACCGTGGACGTACCCGCCGGGTACGACGTGGGGAACGACCTCACCGTCTCGGTGGGCTGGCCGAATCCGGCCGCCGACTTCGACGTGTACGTCTACGACGGCACCGGGGCCGAGGTTGCCCAGGCGGCCACGAGCGCCGACCCGGAGACTCTCGTCCTGCCGCCCGTCGCCGGCCGGTACACGGTGCGGGTGGTCCCGTTCAACCCGCTCGGGCAGAGCTACTCGGCGACCGCCACGCTGGCCGCCAAGCCCGTCGGGCCGGCCCCGGGTCCGGTCGGCGCGACCGCGTACACCAACTACGCCGCCCCGGGTACGCTGCCCCGCGCGCACGAGGCCGGTGAACCGTCGATCGGCGTGAACTGGAGCACCGGGAAGGTCCTGTACCAGGCGTACACCGACACGTACCGGGTCAGCTTCGACGACAGCGCGGTCCCGGCGACCGCGCAGTGGGCCGACAAGAGCGCCCGCCCACCGGCCTGCACCGCGGTCACCTCGCTGGACCCGATCCTGTTCACCGACCACGACACCGGCCGGACCTTCGAGTCGCAACTGGCCGGCAAGACCTCGCTGACCTGCCTGACCGACAACGACGGGGACACCTGGACGCCCTCGCAGGGCGGCGGCTTCAACTCCGGCGTCGACCACCAGACCGTGGGCGGCGGCCCCTACTCGGCCGGCGGCGTCGGCGGCACCCCGCTGTACCCGCACGCCGTGTACTACTGCTCGCAGGACATCGCCGACGCGCTCTGCTCCACCAGCCGGGACGGCGGCGTGACGTTAGGGCCGGCGGTGCCGATGTACAACCTGCTCCAGTGTGGTGGCCTGCACGGGCACGTGAAGGTGGCCCCGGACGGCACCGTGTACGTGCCGAACAAGGGGTGCGGCGCCGGTCAGGCCGTGGCCGTCTCCGAGGACAACGGGCTGACCTGGCAGATCCGCCCGGTGCCGGGCAGCCTGCCGGGCGACACCGACCCGTCGGTGGGCATCGGCTCGGACGGCACCGTCTACTTCGGGTACCAGAACGCCGACGGGCACGCCCGGATCGCGGTCTCCCACGACAAGGGCCGGACCTGGACCCACGACCAGGACGCCGGGGCCGGGCTGGGCATCCAGAACTCGGTGTTCCCGGCGGTGGTCGCCGGTGACCCGGACCGGGCCGCGTTCGCCTTCATCGGTACCCCGACCGGCGGGAACTACCAGGACGCGGCCAACTTCAAGGGCGTCTGGCACCTGTACGTCGCGGTCACCTACGACGGCGGTACGAGCTGGTCGCTGACCGACGCCACGCCGACCGACCCGGTCCAGAAGGGCTCGATCTGCACCGCCGGTACGACCTGCGGCAGTGACCGGAACCTGCTGGACTTCATCGACGTACAACTGGACAAGCAGGGTCGGGTCCTGGTCGCGTAC
>VAXX01000271.1 GCA_005885115.1 Actinomycetota bacterium
TGCGTACGTGCCGCGCGACCGCGCGCGCGCCCGGAAGCGCGACGTCGCTCTTGGTTGGCATCGAGTGTCCCTATCCTCTATCCGTGACGCGCCTAGCGGCGGCGGCTCTTCCGGTCGTCCTTCTCGTGACCCTTGAACGTCCGGGTCAGCGCGAACTCGCCGAGCTTGTGACCCACCATCGCCTCGGTCACGAACACGGGTACGTGCTTGCGCCCGTCGTGTACGGCGATCGTGTGCCCGAGCATCTCGGGGACGATCGTCGAACGCCGTGACCAGGTCTTGATGACGTTCTTGGAGTTCCGGTCGTTCTGCGTCTCCACCTTCTTCATCAGGTGGTCGTCGACGAACGGACCCTTCTTCAGGCTGCGCGGCATGGCTTACCCCCGCTTCCGGTTGGCGTAGCGACGGCGGACGATGAGCTTGTCGCTGGGCTGGTTGGGCTTGCGGGTACGACCCTCGGGCTTGCCCTTGGGGTTGACCGGGTGGCGACCGCCGGAGGTCTTGCCCTCACCACCACCGTGCGGGTGGTCGATCGGGTTCATCGCGACACCCCGGACGCTCGGGCGCTTGCCCTTCCAGCGCATCCGGCCGGCCTTGCCCCAGTTGATGTTTGACTGGTCGGCGTTGCCGATCTCGCCCACGGTCGCCCGGCACTGGACGAGCACCCGCCGGATCTCGCCCGAGGGCATCCGCAGGGTGGCGTAGTCGCCTTCGCGGCCGAGCAGCTGGACGCCGACACCCGCCGAGCGGGCCAGCTTCGCGCCGCCGCCGGGCCGCAGCTCCACCGCGTGGATGGTGGTACCGACCGGGATGTTGCGCAGCGGCAGGTTGTTGCCGGGCTTGATGTCCGCGGTCGGGCCGGACTCCACCCGGTCGCCCTGCTTGAGGCCCTGCGGCGCGATGATGTACCGCTTCTCGCCGTCGGCGTAGTGCAGCAACGCGATCCGGGCGGTGCGGTTGGGGTCGTACTCGATGTGCGCGACCTTGGCCGGTACGCCGTCCTTGTCGACCCGCTTGAAGTCGACCAGCCGGTACTGCCGCTTGTGGCCGCCGCCCTGGTGCCGGGTGGTGATCCGACCGTGCGCGTTGCGACCGCCCTTGCTGTGCAGCGGTACGAGCAGGGACTTCTCCGGAGTCGACCGGGTCACCTCGGCGAAGTCGGCGACACTGGAGCCGCGACGACCCGGGGTGGTCGGCTTGTATTTACGAATAGGCATCTGTCAAACCCCTCAGGCTACCGGGCCGCCGAAGGCCTCGATCCGGTCACCATCGACGAGCTTCACGATCGCGCGCTTGGTGTCCTTGCGCTTTCCCCAACCGGTCCGGGTGCGCTTGCGCTTGCCCTGCCGGTTGAGCGTGTTGACCGTCTCGACGCGGACGTTGAAGATCTGCTGGATAGCGATCTTGATAGCGGTCTTGTTCGCGTCCGGGTGAACCAGGAACGTGTACCAGTTCTTGTTGAGCTCGCTGTAGCTCTTCTCGGAGACGACCGGCGCGATGATGATGTCGCGCGGGTCGGCGATCGTGCTCACTTGTCGGCCTCCTCGGCAGCGGCCGGTACGCCCAGGAACTCGTCCAGCGCCTCGGCGGTGAAGACCACCTCGTCGGCGACCAGCACGTCGTACGTGTTGAGCTGGCCCGCCTCCAGCAGGTGCACGGTCGGGAGGTTGCGCAGCGACATCCAGTTCAGCTCGTCGGTCGGGGTCAGTACGACCAGGACCTTCTCCGACCGCGTCACCGCGGCCAGGGCGGCCAGCGCGGCTTTGGTCGACGGCGTGTCACCGTCCACAAAGGACTCGACCACGTGGATCCGGCCCTCGCGGGCCCGGTCCGAGAGGGCACCGCGCAGCGCGGCGGCCTTCATCTTCTTCGGGGTCCGCTGGCTGTAGTCGCGCGGGACCGGCCCGTGCACGACGCCACCGCCGGTGAACTGCGGCGCGCGGATCGAGCCCTGCCGGGCCCGGCCGGTGCCCTTCTGCTTGTACGGCTTCCGGCCGCCGCCGGACACCTCGCCACGGCTCTTGGCCTTGTGGGTGCCCTGCCGGGCGGCCGCCAACTGGGCCACCACGACCTGGTGCATCAGCGGGATGTTGGCCTGCACGTTGAAGACGTCGTCGGGCAGCTCGACGGTGCGTACCGTCTCGCCCGCGGCCGAGTGGACGTCAGCGGTCAGTTCGGCGGCCACGTCACTTCCCACCCTTCTTCGCGGTCTTCTTCGCCGCGGTACGCACCAGCACCAGCGAGCCCTTCGGCCCGGGGATGGCACCCTTGACGAGGATGATGTTCTGCTCCGGGTCGACCGCCTGGATGGTCAGGTTCTGCACGGTGTACCGCACGTAGCCCATCCGGCCGGCCATCCGCACACCCTTGAAGACCCGGCCGGGGGTGGCGCAGGCGCCGATGGAGCCGGGCGAGCGGTGCTTGCGCTCGACACCGTGGCTGGCGCGCAGGCCGTGGAAGCCGTGCCGCTTCATGACACCGGCGAAACCCTTGCCCTTGGTACGTCCGGTGACGTCGATGATCTGGCCGGCCTCGAACGCCTCGACGGTGACCTCCTGGCCGAGCGCGTACTCGCTGGCGTCGGTGGTACGCAGCTCCACGAGGTGCCGCCGGGGCGCCACGTCAGCCTTGGCGTAGTGGCCGGTGGTCGGCTTGTTCACCTTGCGCGGGTCGATCTGCCCGTACGCGAGCTGGACCGCGCCGTACCCGTCCTTGTCCACGGTGCGGACCTGGGTGACCACGCACGGGCCGGCCTGCACCACGGTGACCGGGACGACCTTGTTGTTGTCCCACACCTGGGTCATGCCCAGCTTGGCGCCCAGGATGCCCTTGACTTGCCTGTCCATCAGTCCGGTCCCTACAGCTTGATCTCGATGTCGACGCCTGCCGGCAGGTCGAGGCGCATGAGCGAGTCGACCGTCTTGGGGGTCGGGTCGATGATGTCGATCAGTCGCTTGTGCGTACGCATCTCGAAGTGCTCGCGCGAGTCCTTGTACTTGTGCGGCGAGCGGATGACGCAGAAGCGGTTGATCTCCGTGGGCAGCGGCACCGGTCCCGCGACCTGCGCCCCGGTACGCGTCACCGTCTCCACGATCTTGCGAGCCGAGGAGTCGACGACCTCGTGGTCATAGGCCTTGAGCCGGATGCGGATCTTCTGTCCCGCCATGGTGGCTTCCCGTTTTCCTTCTCGTCGATGCCGCTGTGGTTGGGTCATGGACCCGTGTCCGACCCCCGCGGTCGGGCGTGTCGCCCGTCTGAGCCAGACTCCGCCTCGGAAACCCGGGTGCGGCGTGGCTGTGGTCGGTCGGAGCCCGGGTCACGCCCGGGCACCGCGCCGGGGTGGCCGACCGGAGTCGACCACCCCGCAAGAGCGCAACCTGTTCAGTATGCCGTATCGACTACGACGCACCAAATCAGGGTGCCTTCGTCCTACTTCAGGATCTTCGTGACCCGGCCGGCGCCGACGGTACGGCCACCCTCGCGGATCGCGAAACGGAGGCCTTCCTCCATCGCGATCGGCTGGATGAGCTGCACGGTCATCTCCGTGTTGTCACCCGGCATGACCATCTCGGTGCCCTCGGGGAGGGTCACCACACCGGTCACGTCGGTGGTCCGGAAGTAGAACTGCGGGCGGTAGTTCTGGAAGAACGGGGTGTGCCGGCCGCCCTCCTCCTTGGAGAGGATGTAGACCGTCGCCTCGAACT
>VAXX01000595.1 GCA_005885115.1 Actinomycetota bacterium
CAGTTCGGTCTCCGCCGCCTCGTACGCGCGGGCGAACCCGGCCGGATCCGCGTCGTACGCCAGGCGGCGCGCGACCACGAGGGTCCGCTGCGACACGTCCCGGGGGGCGGTCACGTCGACCGCGAGCCCGAACCGGTCCAGCAACTGCGGGCGCAGCTCGCCCTCCTCCGGGTTCATCGTGCCGACCAGGAGGAAGCGGGCCGCGTGGCGGACCGATACGCCGTCGCGTTCCACGTACGCGCGGCCCATGGCGGCGGCGTCCAGGAGCAGGTCCACGAGATGGTCGGGGAGCAGGTTGACCTCGTCGACGTACAGCAGGCCCCGGTGGGCGGCGGCGAGCAGGCCCGGCTCGTACGCCTTGACCCCCTCGGTCAGCGCCCGTTGCAGGTCCAGCGCGCCGACCAGCCGGTCCTCGGTGGCCCCGACCGGCAGTTCCACGAGCGCGGAGGGGCGCCGCCGGACCGGTCCGGCCGGGTCGTGCGGCCCGTCCGGACAGGACGCGTCGGGGACGGCCGGGTCACAGCCGAACCGGCACCCGGCAACCGTGGTCACCTCGGGGAGCAGGGCGGCCAATGCCCGTACCATCGTGGATTTGGCAGTGCCCTTCTCCCCGCGGACCAGCACCCCGCCGATGGCCGGGGAGACCGCGTTGAGCAGCAGCGCCATCCGCAGGTCGGCCAGCCCGACCACGGCGGCGAACGGATAGGGCGGGGTCATCCCCCGGTCAGGCGTGTACGCACGGCCAAGATCCCTCCCGCGGGTGTCCACGCCCGCAGTTCGGCGACAACGTGAGCGGCCGGAGTTTCCTGGCTCCCGGATCGTCGCTTCCCCTCGGGCCTTCCCACCGCTGGCGCGGTCGTGGCCTGCTGGTGAGGGGTCACTCCCCGGTGACAGTGGCGGGACCGCCCCGGATTCGCACCGGGTTCCTCCACTGCCGCTCCCGGGCCATGCTGCCGGATCGGGTCCCCGCCCGTCAACGCGCCACGGCCGACGTCACCCTGCCGGCGGTCCGGGAAAGAATCTCGCCGGCCGTGTCGATCCGGCGCCCCGCCGCTCGACGCACGGGTAGAAGCTGGTTCTGCACCGGACCGAGGTGCAGGCCCCGACCCGAGGGAGACCCCGATGCGGTTCATGATGTTGATCAAGGCTAACGAGCAGAGCGAGGCCGGCCAGATGCCCCCGACCGAGGCGCTGGAGGCGATGGGTCGGTACAACCCCGGGTCCGCTTCGACGGGGACGGGAAGACGACGGTGGTCGACGGCCCGTTCGCCGAGACCAAGGAGCTCGTCGCCGGGTTCTGGATCCTGCAGGTCACGTCGAAGGACGAGGCGCTGGAGTGGGCCAAGCGGTGCCCGCGCCCACCGCAGGGCCGGATGGAGATCGAACTGCGGCAGGTACACGAGCTCGAGGACTTCGGCCCCGAGTTCACCCCGGAGCAGCGCGCGGCCGAGGAGCGGCTGCGGGAGGAGCTCGCGAAGAAGCAGTAGAAGCCATGGGGGTACGGCTGTGGTTTAGTCGGTACCTGTGGCACCCTCGCCGACGCAGCGCGTGGTCGACGCGGTCTGGCGGATCGAATCCGCCCGGCTGATCGCCGGCCTCACCCGGATCGTCCGTGACCTGGGCCTCGCCGAGGAACTGGCGCAGGACGCGCTCGTCGCCGCGCTGGAACAGTGGCCGGAGTCAGGCGTCCCGGACAATCCGGGCGCCTGGCTCATGGCCGTGGGCAAGCGTCGGGCCATCGACCTGATCCGCCGGCAGGACCGGTACGACCGCAAGCTCGTCGAGCTGGCCCGGGACCTTTCCACCGAGGAGCCCGAACCGGAGCCGGCCGCCGCGATCGAGGACGACCTGCTGCTACTGGTGTTCATCGCCTGCCACCCGGTGCTGTCCGCGACCTCCCGGTGCGCCCAGGCGCAGGTACCGTTCGAGGTGCCCGAGGGGGCGGAGCTGGCCGCCCGGCTGGGATCGGTCCTGGAGGTCATCTACCTGATCTTCAACGAGGGGTACGCGGCCACGGCCGGCGACGACTGGATGCGCCCGACGCTGTGCGAGGAGGCCCTGCGGCTGGGCCGGATCGTGGCCGAGCTGATGCCCAAGGAGCCCGAGGTACATGGGCTCGTGGCGCTGCTGGAGATCCAGGCGTCCCGTTCGGCGGCCCGGGTCGGGCCCTCCGGCGAGCCGGTGCTGCTCTACGAGCAGGACCGGGGCCGGTGGAACCAGCTCCTGATCCGGCGCGGCCTGGCCGCGCTGGACCGGGCGGAGGCGCTGGGCGGGGCACCCGGCCCGTACCTGCTCCAGGCGGCCATCGCGGCCTGCCACGCGAGGGCGCGTACCCCGGAGGAGACCGACTGGGTCCGGATCGCCGCGCTGTACCAGGCCCTCGCGCTCCGGACCCCGTCCCCGGTGGTGGAACTGAACCGGGCCGTGGCGGTCGGGATGGCGTACGGGCCGGCGCAGGCCCTGCCGATCGTCGACGCCCTGACCGCCGAACCCGCGCTGGCCAACTACCACCTGCTGCCGGCGGTACGCGGGGACCTGCTGGTCAAGCTGGGCCGGCGCGCCGAGGCACGGACCGAGTTCGAGCGCGCCGCGACGCTGACTCGCAACGCCCGCGAACGTACCCTGCTGCTCGACCGGGCCGCCGGTACTACCCGACCAGGGTGAAGGACTGGGCCGTACCGATGCCGGCGGCGTTGGCCAGCAACGTGTACCGGTTGCCCGCGGCCGCCGTGACGTAGCGGTGGTTGACGGCGAGCAGGCTGACCGTACCGTTCGCGTTGCGTACCAACCGGAAGCTCTCCCAGGCACCGACCGATCCCCGGTTGGCGACCAGCGGTGAGCGTCCCCCGTTCTCGGCGGTCACGAAGCGGCCGTTGACGGCGGCGCGCAGGGCGACGTACCCGCCGCCGAGGTCGTACAGCGTGAAGTGCTCCCAGCTTCCCGTGGTACCCCGGGTGGCGGCCAGCGCCGCCCGGCCCGCGCGCTCGGCCGCGACGAACCGGTTGTCACTGCGCGCCTTCAGGCTCACCCGGGCCGGCGGCGCCAGCACCGGGCCGGCGGACTGCCACGGCCCGGCCAGCGCCTGTACCGTCGCGGCACCGCTGGCGACGTCGGAGTCGTACACCCCGGCCACGCTGGTGTTGCCGGCCGCG
>VAXX01000272.1:0-4754 GCA_005885115.1 Actinomycetota bacterium
GATGCACTACTACGCCGAGGCCCGCGTGCCGCACTACCTCATCGTCGATCCGCAGGGTCCGGTCCTCGAGCTCTACCGGCTCGAAGGCGACAAGTATGTGGCCGAGGCGTCCGCCGCGCCGGGCGAGCGGTTGCTGTTCACCACGCCGTTCGTGGCCGAGCTGGACCCGGCGTCACTGGCCCAGTGACGCGAGTACCGGGGTGAGGAGCAGGTAGCCGCCGAGCGCCAGGGCGGCGAGATTGGCAACGCCGAAGACGGCGACCCAGAGCAGCCCCGGTACGTGGGTCAGGCCGGCGAGCTGGTCGGCGTCGGAGTCCGGCGCCCGCCCCCGGTACCGCAGCCGTTGCAGTTCGCCGACCGGGCGTACCCCGCCGATGAGCAGGAACCACACGCCGGCGTACGCGAACGCGGCCTGGGCGGCGAGCGGCGCGTACCACGAGACGGCGAAGACGATCGCGCCCACCACGACGACGGCGACCACCCCGTACGCGTTGCGGATCATCACGAGCATGGCCGCCAGCAACAGCAACGCCAGCCACAGCAGCAGGGTGATCCGGCCGGCGGACAGCAGGACGGCGCCGGCCAGGCCCAGCGCCGACGGGGTCAGGTAGCCGGCGAGCAGCGAGAAGACCATGCCCGGACCGGACGCCCGGCCCTTGGTCACGGTCAGTGCTGACGTGTCGGAGTGCAGCCGGATGCCCTTGAGCCGGCGCCCGGCCAGCACCGCGACCAGCCCGTGCCCGCCCTCGTGGGCGATGGTGACCGCGTTGCGGGTCAGTACCCAGCCGGGGCGGGGTATGACCGCCACGAGGGCGGCCGCCAGGGTCAGTACGACGATGAGGTGCGGCGGCGCCGGTTGGGTGCCCCAGACGCGGTCCCAGAGATCGGTCACGCTGGCAGGGTAGTGGGCGCCCGCTCGGGATCAGGGCTTGCCCTGGAAGGTATCCGTGATCAGGTGGAAGTTGTCCACGTTGGCGGCCCACTGGTCCTCCGGCGTGGACCAGTAGAACCCGTACGCCTGGTGGTCGTTGAACACCGCGCCCCGGTTGAGGACATGGGTACGCACGCCGTGGTCGTCGTACCGGAACTCCCAGTCCGCCGCCGTGACGTGGTAGTCCACGTGCCGGATGCCCAGCGGCTCGTACCCGGGGAAGTCCCCGTGCGCGACGCGGTAGCTCTCCTGCGCCCGCCAGTCGGCGACCGGATCCATCTTCGGCTGGTTGGTCTGGTCGATGCCGAGCAACCGGCGCCCGTCGGGCTCGCGGAAGTACACGATGCCGTCGCGCCGGAACGTCGTCCATCCGTCCGGTACGGCGACGGTGAACCCGGTGGGGTCGTGGTAGAAGTGCCAGCCGGCGGGCAGGGTCGGGGCGCCGTTCTGCGCGGGCGGCGGCGCGGCGGCGACCGAGGTCGGTGCGCTGGACGGCGGGACGGACGACCCGGTGGACGGCCCGGTGGCCGACGACGGCAGGGTGGCCGCGCCGGCCGTGGCGGGTGCCGACGGCGTGGTCGGGGCATGCCGGTTGGCCACGATCAGACCGATACCCACCGCCAGGAGTACGACCAGGAGCAGCCCGACGACGGTGAGCACGGCGGCGCGCCGATCGTGCGTGACCGGCGCCTGGACGGCGGTGGGCTGATCGTCGGTGGGGACCGGCGGGGTGACCTCGGCGGCGGGTACCACCGGCGGGGTGACCTCGGTGTCGGGTACCACCGGCGGGGTGAGCTCGGCGGCGCGTACCTCCGTCGGGGGTTCCTCCGGAGGTGCGGGCGAGACCGGGATGGCCTCGGCGGGTCGCGGGCGCGGCGCGCGCCACGGCAGTACCGGCGGCGGTTTGGTCTTGCCCCTGGCCTTGCGCAGCAACCGCTGCGCCTCCTGCGGCGTGCTGCGCGCGGCCGGGTCCTTACGCAGCAGGCCGACCAGCGCCGGGCGCAGCGGACCGGCGTGCTTGGGCGGGTCGAGGTCTTCGGTCGCGAGCGCGGTGAGCGTCGCGATGGCCGACGTACGCTCGAACGGCGCGTGGCCCTCGACCGCCGCGTACAGGGTCGCGCCGAGCGACCACAGATCCGCGGCCGGGCCGGACGCGCCGTCGCGGGCGCGCTCGGGCGCGATGTACGCCGGCGATCCGATGATCATCCCGCTGCGGGTGACGGTCGCGTCGCCCTCCATCGTGGCCAGGCCCCAGTCGGTGAGGACCACCCGGTGGTCGGAGAGCAGGACGTTGCTGGGCTTGACGTCGCGGTGCACGACCCCGGCCCGGTGCGCCGCGCACAGCGCGGCGAGCACGCCCAGGCCGATCCGGGCGACCTCCGCCGGCGGCTGCGGGCCGTCCTCGGCGATGACCTGGTGCAAAGACCGCGATGGTACGTACTCCATGACGATCCACGGCCACGGTTCCTTGTTGACCACGTCATAGATGCGTACCACGTTGGGATGGTTCAGCCGGGCGATCGCCCGCGCTTCGCGCAGGCTCCGGGTCGCCGACTGGTCCTGCTCGGCGGCGGTGAGCCCGGGCGGGGGTACGACCTCCTTGACCGCGACATCCCGGCGCAGCACCTCGTCGTACCCGAGCCAGACCCGGCCCATCCCGCCGGCGCCGAGCGGCCGCACCAGCCGGTACCGCTCGGTGACCGGAGAGGATGGAGTGGCTGGCACCTTTGAACGGTACCCGCTCGGGCCCACCGTTATGCTCGTGCCCATGTCCGAGCAGCCGTACGTGCGGATCGTCCGGGGTACCCCGACCGCCGAGGAGTTGGCGGCGCTGGTGGGCGTACTGGCACTGGGTGCCCGTACCACCGCCGGGGCGGCTCCGGCACCGTCGCGCTGGGCCCGGTCGGGACGCCCCGCCCGTACCGGGGGCTGGCGCGCGAGCGGACTTCCCGCCTAGCCGCCGGACGGCTGTTCCGGGCGTACGACGTCGAGCCGGCCCGCCTGGCCGGCCACGTAGAGCAGGCCGTCGGGGCCTACGGCGAGGGCGATCGGGGCCCGGCCGCCGAGCACGAGCTCGTCGCGCCAGTACAGCCGGTCGGCCTCGTATACCCGGACCATCCCGGCCCACGGGTCGGCGACGTAGCAGAACCCGTTGGCCACCGCCAGCCCGCCCTCCGAATCGCCCTTGGCCGGGGCGCCGGCCGGCTGACCGGTAGCGGTGTCGAAGGTCCCCAGCGTCCCGTCGACGCCGGTGACGTAGAGCCGTTCGCCGCGCCCGTCCAGCGCCAGGTTGCCGGGTCCGCGCGTCGGGAACGTGGCGGTCGTCTCCAGGGTGGCCGCGTCCAGCACGGACACCGAGTCGGACCAGAAGTTGGCCACGTAGAGCTTGGCGCCGTCCGGGCTGGCGGCCACCGACACCGGCCGCTTACCGACCGTGGCGGACCCGGTGACTTCGAGGGTACGGGCGTCCAGCCGCCACAGCTTGTGATCGGCCATCGAGGTGACGTAGACGCTCCTACCGTCCGGGCTGGCCGCCATCCCCCGGGGCTGGCGCACCTCGGCCACGGTACCGGTGACCTGCCCGGCCGCCGGGTCCACGATGACGAGCCGGCCGCCGAGCAGCTTGACGACGGCGACGAGTACCCGCTCGCCGCCCGGCAGGACCAGTAGGTCAGCGGCGCCCCGGCCCACCGGTACGAGCGCCCGTACCTCGCGGATGTCCAGGTCGACCACGGCCAGCGTGCCGCTGTCGTTGGCGCCGACGTAGGCGCTACGCCCGTCCGGGCTCAACGCGACCGACTGCGGGTTGTCCCCGACGCCGGTGATCGATGCGATCACCCGCCGGGTCACCGGCATCGGGTCGGGCCGTTGGCGCCGGGTGCGCAGGCGTAGCGCCCACAGGTATGCCCCGGCACCGAGGACGACGGCCACGGCGTCCAGCGTGGCGACCACCGGGCCGGATCCCAGCTGGTATGCCAGCCCCGCCGACGCCACTCCGGACAGCAGGGGCAGGGGTATCGACAGCCCGGACCTGGTCAGCAGCCCCAGCAGGATGAACCCGAGCGCGATCATCCCGATGACATTGGCCAGCATCGACACCGTCCCAGCGCTCGGTGGGCATTTGGCAGGGAGTCAAGCACACCGGCGCATCTCGCCGACCATCGATTGGTCTTGATTGACAGGACACGCCCTGGTCCGACCTAGTCCGGGTCGGGGCTCGTCGTCGCGGCTTCGCGGCGGCGGGCCGGTACCGGGATCGGCGGCAGGGCCAGGTGCCGGCGACGCATCTCGTTGGCCCGCTTCTGCGCCTCCGCCAGCGACGGCAGCTCGTCGACCAGCGGCTGGGTGCACGTCTTGCAGATCAACGCCCGCGCCGGTACGCGCTCCAGGCAGTACGGGCACTCCCGGTCCTCGAACACCCGGGGCCGCCCGATACCGAAGGCGGAGATCAGCTTCACCAGCAGGAACAGCACCCAGGCCAGCAGCAGGAAGCTGACCAGCTCGCTGAAGAACACGCCGATGTGGATCTGCGAGTGGTGGATCCTGATGTTGAGCGAGGTGAAGTCGGGCTGCCCGAACAGGGCCGCGACCAGGTCCATGACGACGTTCTGCGCGAACGCCTCGACGAGCTTGGAGAACGCCGCACCGATGATGAACCCGAGCGCCAGGTCGAGCATGTTGCCGCCCATGGAGAACGCCCGGAACTCCCGGAACACCTTCAGCATGAACGCATCCTGCCATGCCGGCGCTACGGGCTGTCACAGGTGGTGGAAGGTCGACACGTAGGCTGTCGGGCGTGACGGACGTACCAAAACTGATCCTC
>VAXX01000272.1:4801-6388 GCA_005885115.1 Actinomycetota bacterium
GCTCGCCCGGCTGAAGGCCGAGGCGGTGGCCGCCCGGCTGAACCCGGCCGGCGACGCGCTGGTGATCGGCTGTGACTCGGTGCTCGACCTCGACGGGAAGATCCTCGGAAAGCCGGCCGACCCGGACGACGCCCGGCACCGGTGGTACGCGATGCGCGGGCGTACCGGCGTCCTGCACACCGGGCACTGCGTGCTCCACATCGGTACCGGCAAGCGGGCCGAAGCGGTCGCCAGCACCACCGTCCACTTCGCCGAGGTGACCGACGAGGAGATCGACGCCTACGTCGGTACCGGCGAGCCGCTGCACGTCGCCGGCGCGTTCACCCTCGACGGGCGCAGCGGCCCGTTCATCGAATCGATCGAAGGCGATCACAGCAACGTGATCGGGCTGTCCCTGCCGCTGCTGCGCCGGCTGCTCGCCGAACTCGGCATCCGGCTGACCGACCTGTGGACTTCGCGCTAGCTTCAAGAGCATGACCACCAGAACCGAGTCGCTGTCGGACGAGTTGCACGCCTACGTCGTGGCGCACGGGTCGACACCGGACCCGATCGTCGCCGACCTGATCGCTGAGACGGCGGCCACCTGCCCCAGTGGGTCGGTATGCAGATCGCCCCCGAGCAGGCCGGGTTCCTGACCCTGCTGGCCCGGATCGCCGGGGCCCGGTACGCCGTCGAGGTGGGTACCTTCACCGGCCTGTCCTCGATCGCCATCGCCCGGGGCATGGGACCGCAGGGCCGGCTGGTCTGCTGCGACCTGTCCGAGGACTTCACCGCGATGGCCCGCCGGTACTGGGCCCGCGCCGGCCTGTCCGAGCAGATCGAGCTACGGCTCGGTCCGGCCGCCGACACACTGCGCGCGATGCCCGACGAGGAACACATCGACCTCGCGTTCATCGACGCCGACAAGACCGGATACACCACGTACTGGAACGAGCTCGTCCCACGGATGCGCCCCGGCGGCCTGATCCTCGTCGACAACGTCCTGTGGCACGGACGCGTCCTGCACCCGGTCAGCGAAGACGACCACGCGATCGTCGCGTTCAACGAGCAGGTCCTGGCTGACCCTCGGGTGGACGCGCTGATGATTCCCATTGGTGACGGGTTGACGGTGGCGCGGCGTAAGTGACCTGGTTGCGGTTTGGGGATTGGGGGCGGGGTACCCGCTGAATCCCGTCAAGCTTGATGTCTTCATCGGGCACCCCGCCCCCAATCCCTTCCACGGTTACCCCCGACCGACAGCTCAGGTTCAAAACCATAGGGAGTTACCCGGTACGGAAGAGTGACCTTGGTACGGAGTTGCCGGGTGACTTCTCCGTACTGGTTGTGCCTGCTTTGCCTTTCAATCTCTGACCGGTGGTGTATCTCCTGGAGTGGTGTGGCGGGGGTTCGGGGCGGCGTCCCCAGCGGAGACATCAAGCCTGACGGGCTCCGATGGGGATGCCGCCCCGAACCCCTAGAGCGGAACTACCGAATAGAACGAGCAAAGGAACGCGAAGCCCAGGTCACGGCTGCGAACGTCAATACCCCGAGGATCACGAGGGCCTTCCATACGCTCGGATCCCCCGGGTGACCGTCGAACAGGGCCCG
>VAXX01000596.1 GCA_005885115.1 Actinomycetota bacterium
TCCACAGTGGACAGTAGTGGAGCGCCAGATCGCTTCGCTGCCAACCTCGTACGCGGTCCCGCTGGACGAGGTCGAGACCCGGATGCCGGTCCAGGTCGGGGACTACGTCGACTTCTACTCCTCCGAGCACCACGCCGCCAACGTCGGCGCGATCCTGCGCCCGGGGCAGCCGGCGGTACTGCCGAACTGGCGGCACCTGCCGGTCGGGTACCACGGGCGGGCCGGCACGGTCGTCGTCTCCGGTACGCCGATCCACCGCCCGTACGGGCAGCGCGGGCCGGGGGACGTGGGACCGAGCCGGCGACTGGACATCGAGGCCGAGGTCGGGTTCGTCGTCGGCGTACCGTCCCGGCTCGGGCAACGACTGTCCACAGTAGACTTCCGGGAGTACGTCTTCGGGGTGGTACTGCTGAACGACTGGTCGGCCCGGGACATCCAGGCCTTCGAGTACCAGCCGCTCGGCCCGTTCCTGGGCAAGTCGTTCGCGACCAGCATCTCGCCGTGGATCGTCCCGTTGTCCGCGCTGGCCAGAACCGTTGCCCCGGAACAGGATCCGCCGGTCGCGGCGTACCTGACCGAACCGGACCGGTACACCTTCGACATCGAGTTGACCGTGGAGTGGAACGGGACGGTGGTGTCCCGCCCGCCGTTCCGTACCCTCTACTGGACGCCCGCGCAGCAGTTGGCCCATCTGACGGTCAACGGCGCCAGCGTGCGTACCGGTGATGTATTTGCCTCTGGCACTGTCTCCGGGCCGGCGCCGGACGAGGTCGGCTCGTTCCTGGAACTGACCCGCGGCGGCGCCGCGCCCGTGACGCTGGCCGACGGCAGCGCCCGGACCTACCTCGCCGACGGGGACACGGTGACGATCCGCGGCCGGTCGGGGGGCGTGGACCTCGGCGCGGTCACGGGTACCGTGGTCGGGTGATGCTTCGACCGGTCCGGCTCGGCGGCGTCTGGCGCCACGGGCTGGTCGCCGTGGCGCTGCTGGCGACGGCGTTCGCGGGGGTACGGGTGTTCCGGCCGACCGACACGCTGGACCTCGCGCACGGCCGGTACCCGGCGCCGGCGCCGGCGACCGACCGCTTCTACGGCGAGCTGCTGGCCGCCCCGCTGATCGTTGACGACCGGATCCGGGTGTACGCGGCCGCGAACCGGGTCTGGGCCGACGGTCCGGTCGACGCCAAGATGACCACGTCGGCGTACTGGGCCTTCCGTCGTTGGCCGGCCGTCCTCGTCGGGGTCGTCGTAGCTGGCGACCGGGTGGTGTCGCGCTGGTCGGACGGGGAGGTCGTGGCGCAGCGCCCCGATACCGGCGCGGTGCTCTGGCGGGCTTCCGTGGGGGCGCGGACCCGGGTGTACGAGGGCCGGCGTACCGGCGCGAAGACCGTGTACGACCCGCCCGACCTCGCGACCGCGACCGCGCCCGACGGGCGGCCCGTCGTCGTGGCCACGGGCGTTGACGAAGTGACCGGGCTCGATGCCGACTCGGGTGCGGTCCGCTGGCGTCACCGGACGAGCGGGGAGCAGCGCCGCGCGTACCTGGCCGGACCTGCCCGGCGCCGTCACGCCCGTCGGCTGCGCCGTTGGGCGGTCACAGTGCACGGGCGTGGTCGCGGCCGGGCACGGCTGGATGATCGGGCTGGCCGGGACGCTGACCGCCGCCGCCGGGCTGACCGATCGCGGTGACCGGCTGTCCGGCGACACCGTGGTACGGGTCGAGGGCGGCGACGTTGTGGCGTACGACGCGGTCAGCGGGGCGCGGCGGTGGTCGCGGCCGGCGGACGGTGCCGTCGTGCTCGCCGTCGAGCCCGGAGTGGTACACCTGCTCACACCCGACCACCACGTGGTGAGCCTGGAACTGGGTACGGGCGACGAGCGCAGCCGGATCTACGCCCACATACCCGATACCCACGACCTGCCGTGGGTTGCCGGATACGCGTACGCCTCCGACGGGTACGTGGTGATCGAGCGGCTGATCCCCGGCGCCAACCCCAACGGCTCCGACGCCGAGTACTACTACCAGGTACCCACCCTCGTCCTCACCGGAAGCTGACGGGCCGACTCCAGAGGCTCGACCATGTAAGACTGTTGCCATGACGAGCGTGCTGGATCGCGAGATGTACTCGGAAGCCGAGGCCGCAAGGCTGCTCCGGGTACGCCAGTCCACGCTGCACTACTGGCTTGATGGCGCACAGGGCCATCGCAAGGCCTACAAACCGATCCTCCGCGACGAGCCCAAGGGAAAGCGTACGGTTACCTGGGCGGAGTTCGTTGAGGCAGGCTTCCTCCGCGAGTACCGTCGCAGCCTCAACGTACCGATGGCCGAGCTGCGCCGGTTCGTCGAGGTGCTGCGCGAGGGCTTCGGCGTGCCGTACCCGCTGGCCGACCGGCGGCCCTTCGTATCGGGCCGGAAGCTGGTCTACGACGCCCAGACGTCGGCCGGTCTCGGCGTCGACTTCTGGCTGGTGGCCGTTGCCGATGACCAACTCCTGCTGACCGCCCCGGCCGATTCCTTTCTGCATCGCGTCGAGTGGGCAGACAACGTCGCCGT
>VAXX01000273.1 GCA_005885115.1 Actinomycetota bacterium
TAGAAGCTGGAGACCAGCCAGGCGGCCTGCGCCAGGCTGACGTGGAAGTCCCCCTGCAGGGCCACCAGGCCAACCGCGATCATCGATGAGTTCAGCGGGTTGAGCAGGGTACCCAGCGCGACGGATATCGCGATCCGGCGGGGTACGGGGGGCGGTGCCACGCCCCGACGGTACCGGCTGGTCGATCGACTTTGGAGAGTCCGTGCTGAGTCTGCATGGGCAACCCAGGAGGGCTAGGATCAGCGCTATGAAGTGGGTCGACTACGAATCGGCGGCCTGCTCGGTCGCCCGTACCGTCGATGTGCTCGGCGACCGCTGGACGCTGCTGGTCCTCCGCGACATCTTCAACGGGATCCGGCGCTTCGACGAGATCAGCGCGCACCCCGGAGTGGCCCGGGACGTGCTGACCAAACGACTCGCCGTGCTGGTCGGCGAGGATCTGGTCGAACGGGTGCCGTACCGGGAGCCCGGCGCCCGGACCCGGTACGAGTACCGGCTCACCGACGCCGGGCGCGATCTGCGCCCGGTCCTGCTGGCCCTGCTGGAGTGGGGCGACCGGTACCGGTCCGACCCCGCCGGGCCGCCGGCGCACCTGTTCCACGCCGAGTGCGGAGCGCCGGTACACGTCGAGGTGCGCTGCTCGGCCGGGCACGAGATCTGCTCCCGTACCCGGCTCGCCGCCCGACCGGGCCCCGGCTCCCGCCGGCGCGCCGCGGCCTGAGTCCCGTCAGGAGGCCGTGGCCGTACCGGTCAACTGCCCGTACGCCTTGATGTGCGGCGCGAGGAGCTGGAGCGCCTGCCCCGGGTCGGACCCGTCGGACACCCCGCTCGGACCGTCCAGCGCGTACACGGTGAACCGGTAGTGGTGCGTACCGAGGTCCGGACACGGCGGGCTCCAGCTCGCGTCCCCGTCGGAGTTGGCCGCCGCGTGCGCCCCGTCGGGCAGCTTGTCCGGGTCCAGCGCGGTCGGCGGCTTGACCGGCAGGTCCACCACGAGCCAGTGGACGAAGCCGCCGTCCGGGGAGTCCGCGTCGTCGACCACGATCGCCACGTTCTTGCCACCGGCCAGATCGCCGGACCAGGTCAGCGGAGGCACCTTGCCCTCGCCCTGGCAGGTGTAGCTGGCCGGGATCGGCTTGCCGTCGGTGAACGCGGTACTGGTCACGGTGAACTTCCTGGCCACGGTGGGCAGGACGATCGGGACGGCGGACACCGAGGGGTCCGGACCGCTCGGCTCGGTGTTGGGGTCGGCCGGCGGGGTACTGCTGGCGCCGCAGCCGGCGAGCAGGAACGCGGTACCGATGGCGATGAGGGAGATCGGCAACTTCACCGGGGCATCTCATCACATGGATGAGCGTCACTCAACGCTGCGGCTGCGGCGATTCCATCCGGCTGAGTCGGATCCCCGGGAGTGCCGCGTCCACGCTCAGCAGCTCGTCGATCTCGGCCGCGGCGACCGGCTTGGCGAAGTAGTACCCCTGCCCGTACGGGCAGCACGCGCTGCGCAGCTCGGCCAGTTGCTCGGCGCTCTCGATCCCCTCGGCGATCGTGGCCAGCCGCAGGATCTCACCGAGCTGGACGATCGCGCGGGCGAGGTTGGAGCCGTCCTCCCCCTCCTCGGTACCGGCGACGAACGACTTGTCGAGCTTGATGATGTCCACCGGGAAGCGCCGCAGGTACGCCAGCGACGAGTACCCGGTGCCGAAATCGTCGATCGCCAGGCGTACCCCCAGCTCCTTGAGCTGGTGCAGCCGGGCCAGCGTCGCCTCGGTGTCGTTGAGCAGCAGCGACTCGGTGATCTCGATGACCAGGCAGCGGGCGTCCAACTCAGCCCGGGTCAGCGTCGCGGCGACGAACTCGGGCAGGTCGGTCTGTTGCAGCTGGCGGGCGGACAGGTTGACGCAGATGGTCAGGGCCCGGTCGACGGGGCGGCGGGCGTTCCACGCCCCGGCCTGCCGGCACGCCTCGTCGAGCACCCAGCGGTCGATCGCGAGGATCAACCCGGTCTCCTCGGCCAGCGGGATGAACTCCGGCGGCGGTACCAGCCCGCGGTCCGGGTGCTGCCAGCGGACCAGCGCCTCCAGTCCGGTGATCCGGCCGGTCGCCAGCTCCACCACCGGTTGGTAGTGCAGGACGAAGTCGCCGTGGTCCAGCGCCCGGCGCAGGCCCGCCTCCATCGCCACCGTGCCGAGGAACATCGAGCGCATCGCCGGCTTGAAAATCTCGTACCGGCCCTTGCCGTCCTTCTTCGCCTGGTACATCGCCAGATCCGCGTTGCGGATCAGCGCCTGCCCGGCCAACTCCCCGTCGTCGTTGTACGCGATGCCCACGCTCGCGTCGACGAACGCCTCGTGCCCGTTGATGACGAACGGTGCCCGGAGCCGGTCGATGATCTGCCGGGCCGTACGGATGGCGTGCCCGTCCTCGCCCACCGACTCGAGGACCACAGCGAACTCGTCGCCGCCCAGCCGGGCCGCCGTATCGTCGGCGGACAGGCAGGAGCGCAGCCGCTCGGCCACCCCGACCAGCAGGCTGTCCCCGGCGACGTGCCCGAGCGAGTCGTTGACGTTCTTGAAGCGGTCGAGGTCGACGAAGAGCACCGCCAGGCGGGTACCTTCCCGGGCGGCCCGGGCCAGCGCGTGGTCGAGCCGGTCGAGGAACAGTGCCCGGCTGGCCAGGCCCGTCAGCGAGTCGTGGAACGCCTGCTCCATCGCCTCGTGCGTCTTGGCGTCGGTGACCGCGAGACTGACCTGCTCGGCGAAGATGTGCAGCGCCTCCTGGGCGGCGTCGTCGTACGACCGGCCCGGCTCGTACGAGCCGATCATCAGGCTGCCGACCACCCGGTCGCCCTCGTGCACGGGCGCGGCCATGACGCTGGTGAGCCGGCTGGCCACGCCCTCGGGCAGCGCGTCCGGGTCGCTGGCGTAGTTGTTCATCACGACCAGCCGGTCCTGCCGGAAGGCGATCTGGGTGGCGCCGCGCTCGGTGACCGACAGCCGCCACACCTGCTTGACCAGGTCATCGGGCAGGCCACGGGAGGAGACCAGCAGCAACATCCCGGGATCGTCCGGGTCGAGCATGCGCAGCCCGACCACGTCGTCGCCGAACAGTTCCCGGGCGCCGGTGGTGATGGCGTCGAGGATCTGGTCCAGCGGCTCGCGGCGGGTGATCGCCCGCTGGATCCGGGCCAGTTGCTCCAGCAGCCGCTGCCGTTCCCGCAACGAGACCAGCAGGCGGGCGTTCTCCTCGGCCTGCCGGCGTTCGGACTCGAAGGTACGGACCGCCTCGACCCGCAGGTCCAGCACCCGGGCCAGGCCCCGCAGCAGGATCACCTCGTCGACGGTGAACCCGTCCTCACCGGACCGGGCCACCAGCAGGTGCCCGGGTCCGGCGCCGCTGCGCGCCAGCGGAGCCACGGCGGCCGGACACAGGCCGGCACCCGGTACGAACAGGGTGTCGCGGCGGCCGGCGAGGATCTCGCCGATCTCCGCCACCGGTACCCGGCCGAGCGCGAAGCCGACCGAGCTGTGTACCCGGTCGGACCCGTCCAGGACGACGGCGACCTCGGCCTCCAGGGCCCGGGCGGCCCGTTCGGCGGCTACCTCCATGACCTCGGCTACATCGGCCGCCTTCGATACAACGGCGAGGAACTCGGCCAGCCTCTGGGTGGAGATGGCGGCCGAGGACGGGATCACGTCAGCCCACCGCCAGCACGGCGAGGGTCTGGTTGTGGTACCCGGTGATCCCGCGGGTACGGGCGATCTCCCCCCAGGTGTAGAACCCGGACAGCGGGGCGCCCGCGCAGACCTTCATCATCCGCTCGACCTCGTCGCGGGTGCCCTCCTCGCCGAGCACCCGGCTGCGCGAGATGCAGTCGAAGGCGAGCAGCCCGAGCGGTGGCGCCCCGTCGAGCGCGTCGATGGCCGCCCGGCACGCCTCGTTGGCGGCCTCCAGGGTCGAGTCCCGGTCGCCCTGCATGACCCAGATCAGCCCGCCCTCGGGTACCTCGCCGCTGGAGCGCAGCCAGGTCTCCTTCAACCGCGAGATCGAGTTGACGTGGCGTACCTCCTCGCCGCCGCGCCGCCGGATGCCGATCGGGCGGGATCGGTTGAACTGGTCGAACACCGCCGGATCCGCGTACGCCTCGGGCGGCGCGTTGAGCCGGTCGAGGTACGCGGTCAACGCCGGTTTGTCGTCCAGCGTGTACAGGTCGCCCCGGATGCTGTGGGTGACGATCATCGGCTCGCCGACCTTGCGGCCACCGTGGCGCATCGCGATGCCGAACGGGCCGTCC
>VAXX01000274.1 GCA_005885115.1 Actinomycetota bacterium
TGGGGGTACTCACGCTGCACGACGTACTCCGGGCCGTCGTCGGCGGGCAACGTGATCTACGTACCGTGGCGGGTTGATAGCACAACGAATTTGAATGTCTGCCGGGTTGATTGGCGTACCGCTGCTTCCCTAGGGTGAGGGACCGTGGCAGATCCCCTCACCCTGCCACGATCCACGCGCTCCCTCGCGACGGTCCTGCTCGCGAGCCTCGTCGCGGTGATCGTGGGCCTGCTCCCAGCGACGCACGCCCACGCCGCGCCCAACGTGCAGCAGATCGAGGCGCAGATCGACCAACTGTGGAACCAGCTCGAGCCGCTCGTCGAGCAGTACAACGGCGTGCACTACCAGCTTTCCCAGAACCTGGCCAAGCAGGCGGCGCTGGAGAAGCAGTTGGGCCCGCTACAGATGCAGGTGGACCTGTCGATGACCCGGGTCGGCGCGCTGTCGGCCCGGTTGTACGAGAGCGGCCCCGGCTCCAACATCGCCGCGCTGCTGTCCGCGGGCAGCCCGGAGAACCTGCTGAACGAGATGACCACCCTCAACGAGATGGCCCGCCAGCAGCAGTCGCAGATCTCCGCCACCCGGGACCAGGTCGACGCGTACAACAAGCAGAAGGCGCCGCTGGACGCGCTGATCGCGCAGCAGCGACAGCAGGACGCCGACCTGGCCGCGAAGAAGACGCAGATCCAGGCGCAGATGGACCAGCTGCAGAAGCTGCGCACCCAGGCGTACGGGGCGTCGGGCACCGCGCCGGGCGGGTCACTCAAGCCGGTGGCGTGTCCGGTGACGTACATCGGCGGGGCGGCCGGCAAGGCGATCGGGTACGCGTGTGCGCACATCGGTGCGCCGTACGTGTGGGCCACCGCCGGCCCGGGCACGTTCGACTGCTCCGGGCTGACCGAGGCCGCCTGGGCATCGGCCGGGTTCTCCCTCGCCCACTTCACGGTCACCCAGAAGCAGGAGACGATCCGGGTCAGCTTCGCCGACCTGCGGCCGGGCGATCTGGTGTTCTACTTCAGCGACGTACACCATGTGGCGATCTACGCCGGCGGCGGCTGGGTGGTCCATGCGCCACACCCGGGTGATCGGGTACGCATGGCCAAGATGTCCGAGATCGGAAGCATCAACAGCTATGGTCGGGTACGTGGTTCGTAACGTCGAGCGACTCGCACAACCCGTCCGGTAGTAGTTGCTTGTTCAACTTGCGCACGCGAAGCCCGTTTCCTTACCGTGATGTCGTCCGTCCGGACGTCGGCCTCCAGCCGGGAGGCCCCGGACAACCGCCGAATCGTCGATACGAACCGGGGAACCAACCGCACCACTGGGGTGAATCCGCATACGCGGTAGGGGACTTCCCATCCCGAACCCGTCAGCTAACCCGGTAGGCGGCAGGGCCTGACCGTGCCCCCACGCGGTGAGGTTCCTCGGGAAGAAGGAGTCGTCCCCGGTGGCAGCCCCCGCCACGCGCGCGTTCCGGAGCAGGTTCCTGCGCAGGTTCAAAGCAACCGCAGTCGTCCTCGCCGTCGCGTCCGGCTTCCTGCTGATCCAGGGCAGCGCCGGCTACGCTAACCCCTCGCCCGCACCCGGTGACATCGAGGCCCAGATCGACCAGACCTGGAACACCCTCGAACCGATGATCGAGAAGTACAACGCGGTCCACGGGCAGTACACGGCCATGCAGGCCAAGGTGAACGCGCTCAAGGCACAGATCGCGCCGTTGCAGTTGCAGGTCGACCTGGCGATGACCCGGGTGGGGGCGATCTCGGCGCAGGCGTACATGTTCGGCCCCGGCTCCAAGCTCAACGCGCTGATGCAGGGCAGCGACCCGGCCCAGTTCGTCGACGAGCTGACCACCCTCGACCAGATCGCGCGGCGGGAGGCGGCGACCGTCTCCGACGTCGCCAAGCTGCGCGACCAGTACGAGGTGCAGAAGAAGCCGCTGGACGACGCGCTGGCCACCTTGCAGCAGCAGAACGACGACCTCAGCGCGCAGAAGACCACGATCGAAGCGAAGATCAAGCAGTTGGACTCGATGCGGCTGGCCGCGTACGGCAACGGCCAGGGTACGGGCAGCCTGCGGCCGGTGACCTGCCCGCAGGTGTACACCGGTGACCGGGGCAGCCGCGCGGCCCAGTTCGCCTGCCAGCAGATCGGCAAGCGGTACGTGTGGGCCGCGGACGGCCCCAACACCTACGACTGCTCCGGGCTGACCGAGGCCGGGTGGCGGTCGGTCGGGGTCAGCCTGCCGCACAACGCGCTCGAGCAGAAGTACGCGACGCCACGGGTGGCCGTCGGTGACCTGAGACCGGGCGACCTGGTCTTCTACTACAGCGACGTACACCACGTGGTGATCTACGTGGGTAACGGCTGGGTCGTGTCGGCACCGACGTTCGGGATACCCGTGGAAATGCAGAAAATTGACATGAGCAGGTACAACTCGGCGGGCCGGCCAGGGTAGCCGCCCGACCCGATCCCCATGCGTACTGTGATCTGTCTCTAACCGTTCGTACTGATCGGCCTGTCCGTTAGCCTTATGGGCAAATCGGTCGTACGGTTAGCGCAGCCGCGCGAAACTTCACGGGGAAAGTCGGGAAGGCCGTGACCGGAACCTTCATCAACAAGGTCCAGGGCACCGATGGCGGAGTCGTCGTCGAGGTCCGGGGCGAGATCGACGTCGGCTGTGCCGACCGGTTGCACCGCGTCCTCGTTGACACGGTGACCCAGTTACGCCCGGCCCGGCTCATCGTGGACCTGCTCCACGTGACGTTCATCGACTCCACCGGCGTCGGCGCGCTGGTCGGCGGGCGCAACGCGGCGCAGGCGCTGGGCATCCCGTTCACGGTGCGCCAGCCCAGCTCGTTCGTGGTCAACCAACTCCGCCAGACCGGGCTGTACGAGGCCCTCGCCGTCGAGTAGCGCCGATGGACATCTCCGTAACCCAT
The DNA here is from genome assembly GCA_005885115.1 of Actinomycetota bacterium. Classification (GTDB taxonomy): domain Bacteria; phylum Actinomycetota; class Actinomycetes; order Mycobacteriales; family Micromonosporaceae; genus AC-43. The sequence continues at coordinate 2,943 of VAXX01000274.1, forward strand.
CCGAGCGCCGACAGCGCGGTCGTCGATGTCCGCGGGCAACTGGACATCGACACCGCACCCCAGTTGCGGGGCGCGTTCGACGGACTTCGCGAGGCCGCGGTCACCCGCATCGCGGCCGACCTTTCGCAGCTCACCTTCTGCGACTCGATCGGCCTGTCGATCCTGGCCGTCACCCACCGGTACTGCGTCGACTCCGGCGGCTGGCTGCGGCTGGCCGGCCCGAGCGCGTTCCTCACCCGGCTGCTGACCGTGGTCGGGATCGCCGACGCCGTACCGATCTATCGCTCCCTGGCCGGCGCGCTCGCCGGCGACTCCGCGGACCTGGTCCCCGCGACCGTCGGCTAGTCCGGTCCGTCGACGGTGGGCCAGGTGCGCCAGTTCTTCCAGGCGCGGCTGGGCGTGGGACCGCGCTGACCCTGGTACCGCGAGCCGTAGACCGCCGACCCGTACGGGTGCTCAGCGGGCGAGGACAGCCGGAAGATACACAGCTGCCCGATCTTCATCCCCGGCCACAGCGTGATCGGCAGGTTGGCCACATTGGACAGCTCGAGCGTCACGTGGCCGGAGAAGCCCGGGTCGATGAAGCCCGCGGTCGAGTGGGTCAGCAGGCCGAGCCGGCCCAGGCTGGACTTGCCCTCCAGGCGGCCGGCGAGCTGGTCACCCAAGGTGATCACTTCCAGCGTCGAGGCCAGCACGAACTCGCCGGGATGCAGGACGAACGGCTGCCCGTCCGGTACCTCCACCGCCGACGTCAGGTCGTCCTGGCGTACCGCCGGGTCGATGTGCGTGTACAGGTGGTTGTTGAACACCCGGAACCAGCGGTCCAGGCGTACGTCGATGCTGGACGGCTGGACCAGCGCCGGTTCGAACGGTTCGAGTTGCAGTCGCCCGCTCTTGAGTTCGTCGATCAGGTCGCGGTCGGAGAGCAGCACGTGGTGCAGCGTACCGAATGTCCCTCGGCGGGGCCCGGCTACCGATCTCGAACATACGTTCGATAGAGTCGGCGGTATGGCTTCGTGGTCGGAATTCGCCGCCGCCCAGCCCCGGCTCGCCTCGGTCATCCGGGCGCTCGTCCACCAGTACGGGCCCGGGCTCGGTTACCTCGCGACCGTGCGCACCGACGGCGGACCTCGGGTACATCCGGTCTCGCCGGTCATCACCGACGAGGGCCTCTACTGCTTCAT
>VAXX01000597.1:0-985 GCA_005885115.1 Actinomycetota bacterium
CGGCCCGGTCCAGGTGCACGAGGGTGCGGTCGAGGTAGTCGCTGTCCGGGTACAGCTCAAGCGCCCGTCGTTGCGCGGCCCAGGCCCGTTCGACGTCGTTCAGGTGGGTCAGCGCGTTGCCCTCGTGGAAGCGCAATTGCGCCTCGTTGTAGCCAAAGGCTGATGCGATCACCTGGTCGGCGGCCAATCCAGCGAGGATCGCCTCGGCGGAGCCGATGGCCGCCCGGGCAGCGTCGGGCTGCCCCAGCCTACCCAGCGCCCGTGCTTCCAACGCGGCGGCGAGCACTCCACCAACGCATGGCTGGTGCGTGGCCAACTCGTGGGCATGTCGTGCCACGGCAAGGGCTTCCCGGTACTGGCCGGCGTAGTAGTGGATGTACGCCTCCTGCGCCCGCACCCAGGAGTGCAGGGTCGAATCACCGCACTCGGCGGCGGCGACGCGCGCAGTCCGCGCCCAGGCTCGGGCGGCGTCCTGCTCGGCGAGCTTGACCAGGGTCAGGAACATGAGCCCGGCCATCTCCGCCGTGACCCGGGTCAGCCGACGTAGTACCGACGAGGTGTGCCGGCGTTGCAGTTGCCCGGACAGTTCCGCGAAGTCGGTGGCGAGGGCGGCCAGCAGCGCCGGAGCCGGCTGGTACCGGGTCGCGAGGCCGTACCCGTACGCCGTGCGCTCCCAGTCGTCCACTGCCGCTGGGCCAGGCCGCCATTGGTTACCGTGTCGTTGACCTGCTGGCGCAACGCCTCCACCTGCTGTAGCGGCGACGGTGCGGCGGATGCGAGCGTGGCGAGCTGCCCACCGGCCGACAGCGCCTGATCGATCCGGGCCGCGCTGGACGGGCTGGGCAGCTTGGTCCCCGCCTCCAGATCCCACAGGTACCCGCGCGAGAAGTGCGCGAGCTCGCCGAGGGCACGGAGCGACAGCCCGCGCTCGGCGCGTAGTTCGGCCAGACGACGACCGAAGGCGGTGCGGGCCATGACGGCCACC
>VAXX01000597.1:1012-2004 GCA_005885115.1 Actinomycetota bacterium
TTACCGTGCTCCGGTGCGGGGCCGGGTGAGCAGGCTGCGGAGGTACGCGAACGGGCCGGCGACCAACCCGCGTAGCTCGATCCGGGCGAGTTCGGTGGGATAGTGATCGGCCCGGCGCTCGGCCGACTTGCCGAACAGCACCCGTACCCCGAGCAGGACGGTGTGCGCCAGCCCCACCAGGTGGCGTACGTCCGACCGGACCAGTGCGGTCAGTGCGGCGGTCAGACCGACGCCGTACCCGTACATCTGGCGTTGCAGGCCGGGGTAGTCCCGGCGGTGGTAGTGCAGGACGATCGAGGCCGGGTCCATGGTGATCCGTCCGCCGGAGTGCAGCAGCCGGGCGATGGCCGCGATGTCCTCGCCCCCCCGTGCCGGGGTGCCGGTACCCAGCCTCTGGTCGAACCCGCCCAGGGACTGGAGGGCGCTGCGGCGGAAGGCGAGGTTGGCGCCCATACCGAACTTTCCGGCCCGGTAGAGCAGATAGGTGTCGCTGCGGTCGGCCCCCGCGGCCGTGGCGGTGATCTCGAAGCGGGCCCGGCGTAGCCCGCCCAGGGTACGGCCGCGCCAGGCGCCGTCGTTGTGGAAGGACACCGACCGGTACCACTGTTCGAGCTTGCTGCCGGAGCGTTCGAACCAGATCTGGGCGGGCGTCTCCAGCTCGGCCGGCAGGACCACACCGCTGACGCAGTCCACGTCCGGCTCGGCGGCGAAGCGGGCGGCGATCGCGCGCAGCCACCCCGGGTGCGCGACGGCGTCGTCGTCGGTGAACGCCACCAGGTCGCCGCGGGCCACCCGGGCGCCGTGGTTGCGCGCGGCCGAGATCCCCGGTCGGGCCTCGCCGACCACGCGTACCCGCGGATCCTGCGACAGCCGGGCGTGCAGCGCGGCCCGTTGCGGTGAGGCGTCCGGGCGGTTGTCGACCAGGATCACCTCGAAGTCCGGATACTCCAGCGCCAGCAGGGAGGCCAGGCAGCGGTCCAGTTCCTCCAGGC
>VAXX01000275.1:0-731 GCA_005885115.1 Actinomycetota bacterium
GAGCCCAGCACGAGTACGCCGTCGCCGAGCGGCTGGAGCCGGATGGCCACCTGCCCGTACTCGGGGCGGGGGGCGAACTCGACCCGGGCCCGGACGGTGCCGGTCAGTACCCGGACCAGGGTGGTCGCCTCCGGCGCGGTGACCGCGTCGTCCAGCGGTACGTCGCTGTCCAGCCAGTCCGTGACGGTCAGCCCGGACCAGCGGGTCTCCAGCAGGTAGGCGAGCACCCGTACCGCATCGATCGGCTCGGGCACCCGGAAGTGCGCCCGGGTCTCCCCAGGGCCGATCTTGATGCCCACGTCGGGCCCGTGCAGGTGGGCGAAGGCGTTCTCGTCGGTCACGTCGTCGCCGACGAACAGGACGGCGCTGGCCGACAGTTGCATCCGCAGCGAGTCCACCGCCGTACCCTTGTGGGTCGGCAGGACCAGCAGCTCCACGACCTCCTTGCCCTGGGTCACGTGGACCCCGCCCCAACCCGCCGGGCCCTCCTCGATCGCCGCGCGGACCTCGTCGGCGATGTGCGGCTCGGCCGTCCGGGTGTGTACGGCGATGCTGGCCGGCTTGGGCTCCAGCCGTACCCCCGGCCGCTGCGCGACGATGTCCTCGATCGCCTTCTGCAACCGGGTACGCAGATCCACCAGCTCCGGCGCCAGCCGCTGGACGAAGCCCACGTCGAACTCCGAACCGTGGCTGCCCACCAGGTGTACCTCGCTGGGCAGCCGGGACAGCGT